>DASXAI010000735.1:0-3875 GCA_036406775.1 Acidimicrobiales bacterium | reverse complement strand
GCCGCGCACAGTTGGCAGCGTCATCAGGCAGCTCCTTCTTTCTCCGCCGACGCGAGGGTCCATCGTCCGTCGGGGTCGGTGCGCAGGTGGTGGGGGCCGACTCGGTGGACGTGTTGATGGTGGTACCAACACAGGAGTCCGGTGTTGGAGAGTGCGGTGACGCCTCCGATTTCCCATGGCTGGCGGTGGTGGATGTGGCAGGCCCAGACGGGCGCGGTACAGGACTCGAATTTGCAGTGCCGGTCGCGGGTGATGACCGCCTTGGCGATGGCTGGTGGGATGGTCCGAGTGCTGCGGCCGACGTCGAGGGGTTCGCTTCGGCCTCGGGTGATGATCCGGCAGAGGTTGGCGTCTTGGGCGAGTTGGCGGGCCTGATCGCCGGTAATGACGGCACCTGATTCGAGCACTGCTGATCCGCCGCTGCGGGCTTCGAGGACTTCGAGGTCGACGAGGACAAGTACGTGAGGGCGGCCGACCCGTCCGGTGACGTTGGTCTGGTGGTCCAGGAAGAACTGGGCGATGGCGCTCAGGGCTCGGGCGCGCCGCTCGGTGTAGGGCATCGTCTTGGGGAGGTCCATCGCTTCCACGGCCGTGGACAGGGCGACTTCGAGCGTCTCGGCGTCGACGAGATCCACGGTGGCCTCGAGGACGGCCCGGGCCGAGCGGCGGCTGATCGTCAGGGTCGGGGTGACCGCAGTCGACTCGGCGCCGTGGTCGAGGCGGGCCTGTCGCACGGCGTTCGCCACCTGCTCGACGGAGAGCGACCCGGCCTGACCCACCAAGGCTTCTTGCACCTCAGTGGGGAGGTCAGTGGTGTGGACGAGTTCGGCGGCTTTGGCTTTGGACACCTCACCAGTGGCCATGGCGTCGGCCACCGCCGGGATCTCGGCCAACTGGACGGCGAGTTCCACGTCGCGGCGGGCCGTACCTCGCCGCTCACCCGTGAGCGAGGCGATCCAGGTGGCGGTGTCGCGGTACCCGACCGGGCGCAACCCCCGGTCGAAGGCTCGGCCCACGGCGGTCAGCCACACCGCTTCGAGCCGGGAGCGCAGCCCGGCCAGCCGGCCCAACGACGGAACCAGGCTCGGGTTGTCACAGGCGTCGATGCCGACGCCCAACCGGTCCAGGACGTCGGCGAGATCGTCGAGCGACACGCACACCTCGGCCGGAACCGCCACGACGACACCTCCCCAAAACATCACAGATCGCGGGCTCGGGGAAGCCACAACCCAACCTACACGAACAGATGTTCGACGTCAAGCAGAAAGGTGGGGTCCCCCGGTCGGTGCATCGGACCCTCCCACGGTGCGAATGCCAGATGCGCGGTGAATGGTGTGCAGGCTCAGGTTGCTGAGGCTGTCAGCACACGCCGCAACGCGCTGCCGAGAGCGGCGACCGGATCGTCCGGCAGGCGCTCGGCGCGCCACGCGACGAAGCCGTCCGGGCGGACGAGGACGGCGCCCGAATCGGAGATGCCGAAGCTGGTGGCGACGTCGGCCTTGGGATCGTCGATGCGGTGGGCCCGGAGCTCGAGGCCTGGATGATCCGCGGCGACCGCCTTCGCGGCGTCGCACCACGCTTCGCCACCGGCCGGTGTGAGGACGCTGAACGTGCTGTCGGCGAGATCGATCGTGGAGACGGGCGAACCACCTGGCCCTGTCGAGACCCAGACATGCGGCAGTCGCGAGCCAGGACTGGCGTACGTCTCCCTCGGGTCGCGGTGCACCTCGTCGTCGCTGACGTCGGCAGCGTTCGCCCCGCCGTCGGCCACGACCGCCGGCGAGTGGTAGAGGTAGCCGAGCTCGATGTCGAAGTCCGGGGCGAGCGGCTCGGCGTTCTCGGCGCCCAGATACGGCGCCGTGCGCGTGACGTAGCGCGTGTAAGCCTGCTCGACCGTGAACCGGCCGACCGGCCGGCGTTCGGCCTCGTACGTGTCGAGCAGCGCCGGCTGGGCCTGGCCGTTGAGCACGAGGGCCAGCTTCCACGCCAGGTTGTGCGCGTCGTGGATGCCGGTGTTGCCGCCGAACCCCCCATTGGGCGGCATCAGGTGTGCGGCATCGCCGGCGAGGAAGATGCGCCCGTGCCGATACTGCCGGGCGACGTCGGCGGTGGCCCGCCAACGGGCCAGGCCATCGATCCGGACCTGGAGATCCGGCACGCCGGCGCCGATGCGCACCAGCTCGATCATCCGCGGCTCGCTCGTGTCCGCGGCCGCGTTCGCGGCGTCAGCCGACGTCGGGTCGCCCAAGGTGTTGATGACCAGGAAGCCGGACTCGCAGCTCTTGTCGAGCCGGAAGAATCCGCCGAAGGTCGGGTTGTTGATGTAGATCACGCTGATCGGCTTGCCCTCCATCTGCGGGCGCAGATCAGCGGTGAAGTAGATGGTGACGCTGTTGGAGAACACCCCGCGGCCGTCGAACGGGATGCCGAGCAGGTCGCGGACGGCGCTGTGGGCACCGTCGGCGCCGACCAGGTAGCTGCCCCGAAGCGTGGTGTCGATGCCGGTGTCGATGTCGCGGGCCGTGACGGTGACCCCGTCGTCGTCCTGGCCCACCGCCACGACGTCGTGGCCGTCGAGCACCGACGCGCCGGCCTCCTCGGCCCGAGCTCTGAGGATCGGTTCGAGGCCGGGCTGCGTCACGAACAACCGCCGGCACGGGCTGACCGCTTCCACGCCCTCGTTCAGGCTGGCGATGATGTCGGCCAGCTTCCGTCCGGCCAGGCTCTCCATCATCACGATGGAGCCCTCGGGCAGGAACTCGCGTTCCGACTGCACCTTGACCTGCTCTTCGATCCCGGCCAGCCGGAACAGCTCGAGGGTGCGCATGTGGAAGTGCGCGGCGCGGGGCAGGCCCGAGCCGGCCCGCAGCCGCTCGATGGCCAGCGAGCGGATTCCGTACTGGGCGAGGAACATCGCCGTCGACAGCCCCACGAGGCCACCGCCCGCGATCAGGACCGGCGCGCTCGTCGCGGTCGCCGAACCGGAAGCGGATTCGTTGTTCATGCCGGTCATGCGACGCCACCCCCAGGTCGAACGCGGCGCGGGATGGTACAGCGGCTGCGACGATGGTGCCGTGCCGGCGTGGACCTGTCCTGACTGTCACCGTCAGTTCGGGCGCAAAGGCCAGTCCCACGAGTGCGCGCCGGCGATGTCGCTGGACGAGTACTTCTCGACGGGGCCGGCGCATGAACGTCCGATCTTCGAAGCAGTGATGGCGGCGCTCGGCGACGTCGGACCGATCCACGTCGAGCCGGTGTCGGTCGGCATCTTCCTCAAGCGCTCCCGCTCGTTCGCCGAGCTGCGGCCGATGCAGAAGTGGGTGGCCCTGTCGTTCTCCCTCTCGCACGCCGTCCACCATCGGCTGATCACGAGGAAGGTCGTGTCCTACGGAGGTCGCCGTTGGCACGTCGTGAACCTGCACTCGCCGGCCGACGTCGACGGCGACATCCGGTCCTGGTTGATCGAGGCCTACCTGGACTCGCCGTCCTGAGCGAGACCCGATCGCGAACCGACCGCCTGGTACCGTCGCCGGGCCCGGGGCGCGAGTTCCCGCGGCGCACCGCCCATCACCTGGGCGGCCCGACCGGCGAGGCAGGAGGGGAAGCGTGCTGACCGACGATCAGGTCGTGGAGGCGGCCGACGCGCTCTACCAGGCCGAGGTCGACAACAAGCCGACCACCCCGATCTCGATCCGCTACCCGGACGCCGACATCGACGACGCCTACCGAATCTCGATGGCCGTGACCGAGCGCAAGGTCTCGGCCGGGCGGATCGTGAAGGGTCACAAGATCGGCCTCACCTCGAAGGCGATGCGCTCGCTCACCGGCGCCACGGAACCGGACTACGGCACGATGTTCGACGACTGGTTCGTGTT
>DASXAI010000734.1:0-1905 GCA_036406775.1 Acidimicrobiales bacterium | reverse complement strand
AGACGGGGCTGGTCGCGACGGACGGCGCCGGGCCGGTCGGATTCATCACGTGGCGGCCGTGGTACGCGGCCGCGGCCGAGATCACCTGGCTCGCGGTTCACGCGGCCGAGCGCCGCCGCGGCATCGGCCGCCGGCTCGTCGCCGGCTTCTTCGCTGCGCAGGAGCCACGGGCCCGATGGGCGGTCGTGACGACGCTCTCGGAGGCGACGCCGGAGCCGGGTGTCGAGGACGGCTACGCCGGCACGCGCGAGTTCTGGCGCAGGTGCGGCTTCGAGCCGGTGCTCGACCCGGTCGGCTGGTGGAACGACGAGAACCAGGCGGTGGTGATGGTGCGGCCGCTCGGCTCCGAAAACGGGTGAGCCCGCCCTCCGGAATGTCCGGAGGACGGGCTCAGCGTGTGGTCGGTCAGAGCGGGAACCGCGCCAGGCCGACGTGGGTGACGCCGTTGATGGCGTCGATCAGGCCGCCGACGTACAGCTTGGTGCCGGTCGACAGCATGGTCCAGGCGCCCTTGTAGTTCGAGCCGAAGGGCGTGATGGCCGGGAACCAGTCGCAGTAGGCGCCGCCAGTGGCCGGGTTGACCGACATCAGGCCGTGGAGCGGCTGGCCGCACACGGTCTGCTGGAGCACCGCCGTGCCGAAGTGGCCGCCCATGAAGAGCCGGGTGCCGTCGTTCGACATCGCCAGGCTCTCGACGTTCCCAACGGTGTTGAAGCGCCACACCTGCGACCCGGTCGTGCCGTTGTCGAGCCGGAACGCTGCGGCGTAGTTCGGGCCCTTGCCGAAGCCGCCGTAGAGGCGGTTGGCGGTGGGCAGGAGCGCCCAGGCCGTCTGCGGCGCGGCGATCGTGCCCGCCGGGATCGCCCAGGCGTCGAGCGCGCCGGTGGTTCGGCTGACGCGCGCGACCGACTGGCGGGAGACGCCGTTCATCGTCGTGAAGATGCCGCCGATGAACATCGTCGTGCCGTCGGTGGCGAGCGCCATCGACCGGACCGTGTTGTTCGCCGCCGGCGCCCAAGCGGGATCGATGTTGCCGGTGGTCGAGTCGATCGCGGCGAGCCGGCTCGTTGGCACGGCGTCGACCTTCTGGAAGGCGCCGCCGACATAGATGTCGGTCGGCGTCCACAGGATGACGTGCACCGCCGTCGTGAACTTGTGCTGGAAGCCCGGGATCAGCGAGCCGTCCGCTGTCGAGACGGCGGCGAAGTTGGTCACCGCGACGCCGTCGACGGCGTCGAAGTTGCCGCCGACGTACAGCACGGAGCCGTCACCAGAGACGGCCAGGGCATTCACTGTCCCGGCCTTCCCGGCCTCGGTGATCTTGGGCGCCCAGCCGGGGATCGCATCTCCGGTCGTCGCGTCGTAGCGGCCGAGGCTCTTGACCTTGATCTTGGTCAAGCCGTCAGGCGACACCTGCTGGGCGTACTTCCCGCCGACGTAGAGCGTGTTTCCACTCCGCGCGAGCGCGAAGACCTTCCCGTTCGTCATCCAGGTCGTGTCTGCGGTCGCGCTCAACGCGAACGCCGGCGACGTGGTGGCTGCGAGCGCACCCACGGCGGCCAGAACGACCAATGCCAGTCGCTTGACGGACATCCCGCGAATCCCCCTCCTTGAGTCCCACACGCCGGCTGTAGCCGGCCCGATTGCCGAAGACCGCCCAATCGGATGGTTCGGCGGATCCATTTTGTGGGACGTTTAGGAATTCGTCAACCAGGTGTTGTGAAAAAGCGGTTCTCCACACACGCGGTGGATCGGCGCAATCCCGGCGGTATCCTTGGGCTGTGAGCGATCACGTGACCGCCGGGGAGGCCGGGTTCTTCGCGACGCAGATGGGCGTCGGCCATCCCAAGATCCTGGCGACGACGGTCTGCGCGATCGTCGAGCACGGCGGCGAGCTCCTCATGG
>DASXAI010000733.1:0-4585 GCA_036406775.1 Acidimicrobiales bacterium | reverse complement strand
GACGTGTGGGGCCAGGACGCCGTGCTCGACCGCGTGAAGGAGAGCATGATCCTGCTGGACAAGCCGGACCTGATCGAGGAGAAGGGCGGCGAGGTGCCGTCGGGCATCCTGCTCTGGGGCCCGCCCGGCACCGGCAAGACGCTGATGGCCGAGGCGGTCGCGGGCGAGACGGGCAAGCCCTACACGTTCTGTGACCCGTCGGCCTTCATCCAGACCTTCATCGGCGTGGCACCCATGAAGGTGAAGTGGCTCTACCGCAAGCTGCGCAAGCAGGCGCTGCGCAACGGCGGCTGCGTCGTGTTCTTCGACGAGGCCGACGCCCTGGGCAACCGGGGCCAGCTCGGCAACCCCGGACAGCAGGCCGTCAACCCGGCGGTGAACTCCTGGGAGGCCATGCACACCTGCAACGGCATGCACTACGTGTCGACGGCGTCGGCCCGGTCGATCTGGACCGACGTCATGGCGCAGCAGCCCGCGGCCGAAGCGCCCCGCAAGCGCGGGTTCATCATCGCCGGCGGTGGAGGCGGGGGCGGCTTCTCGGGCGCGCTCCAGGCCCTGCTCACCGAGATGTCCGGGCTCAACAAGCCCCGCGGCTTCTTCTCCCGCCGCTTCCGGGCGTTCCTGTGCATCAAGCCCAAGCGGCCGCCGAAGTACCGCATCCTTCACATCTTCGCCACCAACCAGCCCAACGCCCTCGACGAGGCGCTCCTGCGCCCCGGCCGAATCGACCGCATCTACAAGGTCGGCTACCCCCACGCCGACGGCCGGCGCCGCACTTACGAGGGCTACCTCAACAAGGTGAGGAACGACCTCACGCCGGCACAGGTCGAGCGGCTGGCGGTCATCTCGCCGTACTTCACCGGCGCCAAGATCAAGGACATCGTCAACGAGGCCCTCATCATCGCCATGCGCGAGGGGCGCGACGTCGTCACCTACCAGGACATGCTGAAGGCCAAGCAGAACAAGGGCCACGGCGAGGCCGACGACTGGCAGTACAACGAGCTCGAGCGGCACCAGGTCGCCATCCACGAGGCGTCCCACGCCGTCACGATGTACCTGCTGCAGAAGCGCACCACCATCGACACCGCCACCATCGAGCGGCGCGGCGACGTCGGCGGCTTCGTGCAGCCCATCCCGCTCGAGGAGCGCTTCACGGAGTGGCGTTCCGAGCGGGAGATCGACGTGATGACGTTCCTCGCATCGCTCGCCGGCGAGCGGCTGTTCTTCGGCGGCGACAACTCGGCCGGTGTGTTCGGCGACCTGCGCGGCGCCACCACGATCGTCACCGAGAGCCTGGCCTTCGCCGGCATGGGCGACACCATCATGTCCCGCACCGTCACGCTGGCGCCGGCCAACGCCCAGCCCGTGCTCGACGGCAGCGACCGGCGGTTCTTCGAGAGTGAGCTCGGCCGCCAGGTCGAGGTGCGCCTGCAGGAGCTGCTGGCCCGGGTCGGCGGCCTGCTCGAAGAGCACCAGTCGTTCGTGTTCGCCGTCGCCCACGCCCTGGAGACGCACCTGACGATCACGGGTGAGGACGTCGACGCCATCTACCGCGGCGTGCCGGGACCCGGCGTGGAGGGCTGGATGTACCACACCGACGACTTCCGCCTGTCGTACGAGGCGTATCACCTCAGCGCGGCCGAGGCCCACCTGCGCCAGGGCAAGCCCGAGCACAAGCTCCCCGACATCCGCAGCAACGCCAGCCGGTGGGCCGCGCCGGCGGCCGCCCACCTCGGACCGTCGGTGCCGCCGCCCCCGCCCGGCCGGAGCCCATGGGCGCCGCCACGGCCGCCGCACGGCAACGGTGCTGGCGGGAACGGGCACCACAACGAGCCGCACTGACGCCACACTGAGGTCGTGACGCTCGATCCGGTCGTCCCCAGCGTGGGCTGGGGCGTCCTCCACTTGTTCTGCAAGCCCGCGCCCGGTCTCGACCCCGAGGCCGTGGTGGCGGCGGTCAAGGCCACCGAAGCCTCCGATCACCAGGTCGTCACGGCGGCGATGCTCGGCCACAAGGCCGACCTGGGCTTCATGGCTCTCGGTCCCGACTGGCGGGAGCTGCGCCGCCTCCAGTCGAGGCTGCAGGACGCCGGGCTGGTCGTGGCCGACTCGTACGTCTCGCTCACCGAGGTGAGCGAGTACGCCGCCGGCATGCCGGAGGAGATGAAGCAGCAGCGCCTGTATCCGCGGCTGCCTCCGGCGGGCAAGCCGGCGTTCTGCTTCTACCCGATGTCACGCCGGCGCGAGGTGCAACAGAACTGGTACACCGCCCCGTACGAGGAGCGCGAGGCGATGATGCGCGAGCACGGGACATCGGGCCGGGCCTTCGCCGGGCGCATCCTGCAGGTGATCACCGGCTCGAGCGGCCTCGACGACTACGAGTGGGGCGTCACGCTGTTCGGCGTCCATCCCGACGACCTGAAGGCCGTCGTCTACCAGCTCCGCTACGACCGGGCGTCGGCCATCTACGCCGAGTTCGGCCCCTTCTATGCGGGTGTGGTGACGCCGGTCGAGGCCCTCGTCGGCCGTTCGTAGTCCGTTTCACGCTTGTTTATCCACGCCAGACGTGGATGGATCAGCGTGAAACGCTCAAGGAAGCGTCTCGACCCGCACCCCGAGCGACTGGTCCTTGCCGTCGGGGCCGAACTTGAAGATGTCGTACGCGCCGTAGCTGGCGTCGCCGTTGGGGAGCAGCTCGATCCGGCCCGACGCCCCGTTGAGGTCGATGTTGCGCCCCTCGGCCAGGTCCTTGGCGCACTCCGTGAAGTTGCGGCAGTCGACCCCGGCCCGGCTGGTCTGCACCACCTGGTCGATGAACTTGCTGGCGTCGTCGGACTGCGCCGCCTGGGCGGCGAGGGCGATCAGGTTGGCGCAGTCGTAGGCGTAGGGCGCGTAGAAGTCGGGGACTTCCGGGTTGGCGGCGGCGAAGGCGTCGGTGAACCAGCCGGCGCCGAGGCCGTCGGGCGCCGGTGACGTGCCCTGGATGCCGGCCACGCTCTCGGGCTTGCCCGGCTGCACCTTGTCGAACAGGTTGGGCACCCGCATGCCGTCGGTGACGAAGATGGCGGGCGGCGTGAAGGCGCGGGCCTGGAGGGCGGCGATGATCCGACCGCCGGCGTCGGGCGTACCGACGACAGCGACGGCCGCCGGATTGTCCTTCAGCACCGATGTGGCGATCTCGGGGAAGTACGTGCCCGACGTGTCGACGACCGTGGCGTCGTAGCTGACCACGCTCGTGATCTTCGTGTCCTGCTGCGACAGTGTGGCGGCCAGCGACTGACTCACGCGCCGCCCGTACTCGTCGTCGGGGAACACGATGGCGGTCGGCTTGCCCACCGCGTCGGCGATCACCTCGCCGAGAGCCTTGGCCTCGAGGTCGTCCGATGCGATCGTGCGGAAGAAGTAGCCCTTGTCCGGGTAGTCGGACAGCGCCGTCGCTGTCGCCGTCGGCGAGCAGGTGGCGACCCGGGCGTCGACGATGCGGTCCATGAGGGCGAGGGCGACCTTCGACGACGCCGGGCCCACGATGGCGTCGACCTTCTGCCCGTTCAGCAGATCGTCGAGCGCCTTCGACGCCGCCTCCTGCGTGCTGCCTTCGTCGGCCACGGCGACCGCCACCGGCTGTCCGTTGACGCCGCCGGCCGTGTTGATCTCGTTCACGGCCATCTGGACGGCGGCGGCCATCGACACGCCGATCGGCATCCCCGGGCCGGTCTGGGGGAGCAGGATGCCGATCTTCAACTGGCCGTCGACGTTGCCACGCGGCAGCGTGGTCGTGCTGCTCGCCACCACCGTGGTGGTGGGCGCGGGTGGGGTGGCCGAGGTGTCGGTGCACGCCGCGACCAGCAGGATCGAGACCACGATGGCGGCGGGTGTGCTCCGTCCCAGCACGGGCGGGAGTCTAGGAGCGGGCCCCCGTGGCAGGATCGGCAGGTGACAGAGTTGCTGTACCTCCGGGACGCCTACCAGCGGACGTTCTCGGCCCAGGTGACCGACGTCCGCGACGGCGCCGTCGCCCTCGACCGCACCGCCTTCTATCCCACCGGGGGCGGCCAGCCGCACGACACCGGCACCCTGGGCGGCCGCCCTGTCGTCGACGTGCGCAAGGAGGGCGACGACGTCTGGCACGTCCTCGGCGACGGAGCCGAGGCGCCGGCGCCGGGTGACGAGGTGGAGGGCGACATCGACTGGGAGCGCCGCCACGCACTGATGCGGACCCACACCGCGCTGCACGTCCTGTGCGGTGTGATCTGGAACGAGTGGAAGGTGCCGGTGACGGGCGGGAACATGGAGCCGCTGGCGGCGCGCATGGATTTCGAGTTCGACCCCCTGCCGCCCGGCTTCGGTGCCCGCGTCGAGGAGCTCGTGAACGCCGAGCTGGAGGCGGCCCGGCCGGTGGCGGTCGAGTTCCTGCCGCGTGACACGGCGCTCGAGGACGCCGACCTCATCCGCACCAAGGTGAACCTCGTGCCGGCCACGGTGACTGAAATCCGGGTCGTCGACATCGTCGGGCTCGACAAGCAGGCCGACGGCGGCACCCACGTGCGCAGCACCGATGAGGTGGGTCGGATCCGAGTCACCAAGA
>DASXAI010000732.1:0-10481 GCA_036406775.1 Acidimicrobiales bacterium | reverse complement strand
CCGCGCCGCCCGGCGCATGTGGTACCGGATCATGACCGAGCGCTTCGGTGCCCAGACGGAGGCGTCGAAGCTCCTGCGCTTCCACACCCAGACCGGCGGTTCCACCCTCACTGCCCAGCAGCCCGAGAACAACATCGTGCGGGTCACGGTGCAGGCGCTGGCGGCCGTGCTGGGCGGCACCCAGAGCCTGCACACCAACGGCTTCGACGAGGCCCTCGGCCTCCCCACGGAGCGAGCGGCCCGCATCGCCCTCCGGACGCAGCAGATCGTCGGCTTCGAGTCGGGCGTCGTCGACACGCCCGATCCGCTGGCCGGCTCGTACTTCGTGGAGTCGCTCACCGACGCCGTCGAGGCGAAGGCGTGGGACTACATCGCCCGCATCGACGACATGGGCGGGGCGGTGGCCGCCATCGAGGCCGGGTACCAGATGGACGAGATCGAGCAAGCCGCGTACGAGTACACGAAGTCGATCGACGACGGCGAGCGGGTGATCGTCGGCGTGAACCGATTCACTGTCGATGACGACGTGACGCCCGACATCTTCCCGATCGACCCGGCGCTGCAGCGGGCCCAGGTCGACCGTGTGAAGCAGTTCCGCGCCGACCGCGACCAAGCCGCGGTCACCGCCGGCCTCGACGACGTGCGGGCCGCCGCTCGGGGCACGCAGAACCTGCTCCACCCCATGCGCGCCGCCCTCGCCGCCCGGGCGACCCTCGGCGAGGTCAGCGACGCCCTGCGCGACGTCTTCGGGGAGTACCGCCCCGGCTAGCCGCGCCCCTCCTCCTCGATGTGACGGTTTTCGACAACTGTTGGCGCTTTCCGTCACATCGGCGGTGGTTCGGGCCGCAGCGTCGGGAAGAGGATGACTTCCTTGATGGTGGTGACGCCGGCCAGCAGCATCACGAGCCGGTCGATCCCGATGCCGAGACCGCCCGTGGGCGGCAGGCCGTACTCGAGGGCGCGGAGGTAGTCCTCGTCGACGGTGCCGGCCTCCAGGTCGCCCGCCTCCTTCAGCCGCTGTTCGGCCTCGAACCGCTCGCGCTGGTCGATCGGGTCGTTCAGCTCGCTGTAGGCGTTGGCCAGCTCGCGGCTCGCCCCCACGAGCTCGAACCGTTCCACGAGGTACGGGTCGTCGCGGTCGGGCCGGGCGAGCGGTGAGACCTCACGCGGATGATGGGTGACGAACGTGGGCGCGATCAGCGTGGGCTCGACCAGCGCGTCGTACAGCTCCATGCACAGCGCGCCGCTGCCCATGTGCGGCTCGTAGGCGACGCCGTGCTCGTCGCACAGCGCTCGCAGCTCCTCGATCGGCATCGACGGATGCACGGGCCGGCCGACGGCGGCCGACACGAGGTCGAGCACCCTGGCGCGCCGCCACGGCTCGGCCAGGTCGACATCGACGTCGCCGATGCGCACCACCGTGGTGCCCAACGCGTCCCGTGCCGCCTGCACGACGAGCGCCTCGGTGAGCGTCATCATGTCCGTGAAGTCGGCGAAGGCCTGGTACACCTCGAGCATCGTGAACTCGGGGTTGTACTTCGGTGCGATGCCTTCGTTCCGGAAGACCCGCCCGATCTCGAACACCCGCTCGAAGCCACCGACGATGAGCCGCTTGAGGTGCAGCTCGAGGGCGATGCGCAGGTACAAGTCGAGGTCGAGGGCGTTGTGGTGCGTGACGAACGGACGGGCGTGGGCCCCGCCGACCTCGACGTGGAGCACGGGCGTCTCGACTTCGACGAAGTCACGCTCGACGAGGCCGCGCCGCAGTGAGGCGATCACGGCGTGGCGGATCCGGAACGCCCGCCGGGCCTCGTCGTTGACGATCAAGTCGACGTAGCGCTGGCGATAGCGCGTGTCGACGTCGGCCAGCCCCTTCCACTTGTCGGGCAGCGGTCGCAGCGCCTTGGCCAGCAGCTCGAAGCGGTCGACGCGGACGGAGAGCTCGCCCTTGTTGGTGGTGATCACGACGCCGTCCACGCCGATCCAGTCGCCGAGGTCGAGGTCGTTGAACGCCGCCAGGGTGTCCTCGCCGACCACCTTCAGCGAGACGAACAGCTGGACCTGATCGTCCCGGTCGCGCAGGGTGGCGAACGTCAGGCGGCCCTGGCGGCGGATGAGCAGCAAGCGCCCGGCCACCTGCACCCGCTCGTCGGTCTCGGTGCCGGGAGGTAAGTCGCCGTGGCGGCGGCGCAGCTCGGCCAGCGTGGTGGAGCGGTCGAACCGGTACGGGTATGGCTCGACGCCGGCCGCCCGCAGAGCGTCGACCTTCTCGAGCCGCCGTTCCCGCTCGGCCGCCAGGCCCCGCACCTCGTCGTCAGGCATGACCTCCGCACGCTACCTGGCTCGTTTAGCGTGGCCGGAGTGCGACGCGCGGTGGCGCTCCTGCTCGCAGGGGTCGTCCTCGTGGGCCTCCCGGCGTGGGCGGGGCCGGCCGGCGAGCCCACGGTGCCCGGCTCCGGGCCGGTGTCGGCCTCGGCGCGCGCCGTCGTCGACCCGAGCATCGCCACGGACATCGTCTCGGTGTACACGGCGCGCCAACTGAACCTGGACCTCGCCTCGACCGCCATCACCGCCGCCGTCGCCGCCGGCGGCGCCGGGCAGGTGCTGGACGCCGGCGTCATCGGCCTCTACAACGTCGTTCGCAACGGCCAGGTGGTGTCGACGGCACCGACGGGCTACCGATACCCGTTGTCGACCACGGTGATGCCACCGGACGTGGCCGGCCGGGTCATCAGCCGGGACCTGGCTCGCACCCTCGCCGTCGGCGGCGTCGTCATGAACGCAGTGACGGCCGCGCTCCACGGCGTCCAGGCCGGCGACTCGCTGTCGGTACTCGGCTGGGACGGCAACGCCCACGCCCTCACCGTGGCGGCCATCGCCCCCGACGCCGAGATCGGTGCCGAACTGCTCGTGTCGCCCGCCGTGGCCGACGTCATCGGGCTGAACCGGCCGTCGAGCGTGATCCTGTGGGGTTTCCGGTCCAGGGCCGAGATCGACCAGGCGCTGGCGGCGGCCGGCCTCGTGAACAGCACGACGCGCATCCGCCACTCGTGGGATCCGCCCGATCCGGACGCCACCCTGAGCTACACGGAGACCAAGACGGCGCTGGGCGAGTTCGCCTACGCCGGCTCGGGCGAGAGCATCTCGCTCCAGCCGGGGTGGTTCGAAGCCCACATCTCGCGGGTGGCGTTACCGCTCGGCATCCGGTCGTTGTGCCACAACGTCGTGATCCCGGCGCTGCAGGGCGCGCTCAACGAGGTGGCGGCGGCCGGGCTGACGGCGGCGATCGACGTCGGCAACACCAACAGCTTCGGCGGCTGCTTCCACGCCCACGAGATCACGCCCCTCGGCAGCACGACGGGCGGGTTCCTGTCCCGCCACACGTGGGCGATGGCCATCGACATGAACACGGTCGAGAACCCCGAGGGCAGCCCGCCCACGATGAACTGCGACGTCGTGCGCATCTTCCGGAAGTGGGGCTTCGCCTGGGGCGGCAACTTCCTCCAGGGCGACGGCATGCACTTCGAGTACGTCGGCCAGCGACGCGACCAGTTGGCCTACCCGTCGCGGTACTGCCCCAACATCATGAGCACCGTGACGCCGTCGTCGGTGCCCGAGGCGCCCGCCGCCGACGCCCGGGCCCGGGCCTTCACCATCGAGGTCTCCCACTAGCGCCAGTAGCCTTGACGGCGTGGCTCTCCGCTTCGTGATCATGGGCGGTGGCCCGGCGGGCAACACCGCCGCCAGCTGGGCCGCCCGCCTGGGCGCCGACGTCACGCTGATCGAGCGTGACATCGTCGGCGGCGCCGCCCATCTCTGGGACTGCATCCCGTCCAAGACCATGATCGCCACCGGCGGCGCCATGAGCTTCACCCGGCGGATCGAGGGCATGGGTCTCGACCGCATCGAGACCGAGGTCGACATGACCGCCCTCAAGGACCGGGTCGAGGGCATCGTCACCAAGCTGAACACCTCCACCACCGAGCTGCTGAAGAGCCAGCGGGTGCGTATGTTGCGGGGCGAGGCCCGCCTCGACGGCCCCCACTGCGTCTCGGTGGAGACGTCCACCGGCTTCGAGGAGCTCCAAGCCGACGCCGTGCTCATCTCCACGGGCTCGCGCCCTCGCATCCCCGACTGGTGCAGCCCTGACGGCGACCGGATCCTGACGACCCGGCAGTGCTACCCGCCGCCCGTGTTGCCGAAGCATCTCGTCGTGATCGGCTCGGGTGTCACCGGCGTGGAGTTCGTCCACATGTTCTCGACGCTCGGCTCGAAGGTGTCGCTCCTGGTGAGCCGCCAGCAGGTCCTGCCGAGCAAGGACCCGGAGGTGGCGGCCGCCCTGGAGGAGGACTTCCTCCGGCGGGGTGTGTCGCTCCTGAAGGGCGCCCGGGCCGTCGGCATCGACCGCGTCGACGACGGCGTGCTCGTGCACTGCGAGGACGGCCGGGTCGTGGCCGGCACCCACGCCCTGCTCGCCATCGGGTCGGTGCCGAACACCGAAGACCTCGGGCTGGAGACGGCATGCGTAGAGGTCGACGCCGGCGGCTACATCCCGATCAACCATCACTGCCAGTCGAACGTCGCGCACGTGTACGCCGCCGGTGACGTGAGCGGCAAGCTGCCCCTGTCGTCGGTGGCCGCCATGCAGGGCCGCAAGGTGGCCGAGCACGTGATGGGGCTCCACACGCTCGAGCACCGGCACCTCGACTACGACAAGGCGGCATCGGCCATCTTCACCGAGCCCGAGATCGCCGACGTCGGGCTGGCCGAGGCCGAGGCCTTCGCCATGGGCCGCAAGATCCGGGTCACGAAGGTGCCGTTCTCGGCCGCGCCCAAAGCGCTCATCAACAACGACCCCCGCGGGTTCGTGAAGATCCTCTCGGATCCGGCGACCGGCGTCGTGCTCGGCGGCTCGATCGTGGGCCGCCACGCCGCCGAGCTGATCTCCGTGATCGCCCTCGCCGTCACGGCCAACCTCAAGGTCACCGACATCGTGGAGAGCCTGCTCGTCCACCCGTCGCTGGCCGAGGCCCTCGCCGACGCCGCCGAATAGCGGCGTCCGGCTTTGCCGTGCGCCGCTGGGAGGTTGGAGAACCGATTGCGGAGCGGAGCGACGAGGAGCCGACCGAAGCGCAGCGGCGGTCGGCGACGAAGACGGCCTCAGCTGATGACGACGACCACGTCGCCCGAGCCGACGGTGTCGCCCGCCGCCACCTTGACGTCGGTGACGGTGCCGGCGCGCTCGGCCGTGATCTGGTTCTCCATCTTCATGGCCTCGAGGACGACGACCGCCTGCCCGGCCTCGACCTCCTGACCCACTTCGACCAGGACCTTCACGATGGTTCCTTGCATCGGCACGGCCACCTCGCCGCTGCCGGTGCCGCCCCCAGCGCCGTGGGAGCCGGCGGCCGCTCGGGCCGGCTTGCGGGCGGCGGCCGGTCCCGCCGCACCCGCCCCGGCGGTGGCGACGACGGGCGTTGCTTCGGGCACCCACAGCTTGACGGCGAAGCGCTTGCCGTTGACCTCCACCGTGGTGGACCGCTCGACGAGCGGTTCCTCGCCGTCGGCGTCGGCCGGCGCCACCGGCTTGGACGGCGCCGCCACGCCCGACAGGTCCAGGCGTTCCTCGACCCACTTGGTGGAGTGCGTGACGGCGACGAAGTCAGGGTGGCGCAGGATGGCGAGGTCGGCCGGGATCGTCGTGGCGACGCCTTCCACCGTCATCTCCTCGAGCGCCCGGATGGCACGCCGGATGGCGACATCGCGGTCGGAGCCCCACAGGATCAACTTGCCGATGAGGTTGTCGTAGTACTGGCTGATCTCATCGCCGCTCTCGTAGCCGCCGTCGAAGCGCGTACCGAATCCGTCGGGCGCCACGAGCTTGGTGATGCGGCCCGGCGACGGCAGGAAGCGCCCTCCCGCCGGGTTCTCGGCGTTGATGCGGATCTCGATGGCGTGGCCGCGCCGCACGATGTCGTCCTGCCCGAACGACAGTGGCTCACCCGACGCCACGCGGATCTGCTCGGCCACGAGGTCGATGCCCGTCACCATCTCGGTGACGGGGTGCTCGACCTGGAGCCGCGTGTTCATCTCCAGGAAGAAGAAGTCGTCGTCCTGGTACAGGAACTCGACCGTGCCGGCGTTGTAGTACCCGACCGCCTTCGCGACCTTGACGGCGGCCGCGCCCATCGCCTGACGAATGGTGTCGGGGAAGGCCGGCGCCGGGCTCTCCTCGATGAGCTTCTGGTGGCGGCGTTGGGCCGAGCAGTCGCGCTCGCCGACCCACACCACGTTGCCCTGGGTGTCGCCGATGATCTGCATCTCGACGTGGCGCGGCCACGTGAGGTACCGCTCCATGTAGATCTCGTCGCGGCCGAAGTAGGCCTTCGCCTCCCGCCGGGCCGACTCGATGGCGTTGTCGACGGCCGCCTCCGACGCCACCACCTTCATGCCGCGCCCGCCACCGCCGTAGGCGGCCTTGATGGCGAGGGGCCACCCGTTGGCCCGGCCGAACTCGCGTACCTCGTCGGGTGACGTGATCGGCGTGGTGGTGCCAGGCACGCCCTGGACGCCGGCCCGCTCGGCGGCGATCCGAGAGCTGATCTTGTCGCCCATGACCTCGATGGCCTCAGGCGGCGGCCCGATGAACGTGACACCCATGTCGGTGACGGCCCGCGAGAAGTCGGTGTTCTCGGAGTAGAAGCCGTAGCCCGGGTGGACGCCGTCGGCGCCGCTGTTCCTGATGGCCGTGAGGATGGCGTCCGTGTTGAGGTAGCTCTCGGCCGCGGTCTGGCCGCCCAAGGCGTAGGCCTCGTCGGCGAGGCGGACGTGCAGGGCGTTGCGGTCGAGCTCGGAGTACACGGCCACCGTCGGAATGCCGAGCTCGCGGCACGCCCGGATGACCCGCACCGCGATCTCGCCCCGGTTGGCGATCAGGATCTTGTGCAGCATCGGGTGCATATGTTGGTGCCGTGGACAGGCCCTCCGCCACCGACGGGCCGGCGTGGTCGGTCACGCGTGTGGCCGAGACGGGGTCCACGAACGACGATCTGGCCGTCGCGGCGCGCCGCGGCGCGCCCGATCGCACGGTGCTCGTCACCGACCACCAGACGGCCGGACGGGGACGGCTCGGCCGCCGCTGGGAGGCGCCACCGGGCGCCAACCTGCTCGTGTCGGTGCTGGTGCGGCCGGCGGCGGCCACGGCCAACCGGCTCCACGGCGTGACCCAGGCGATGGCGCTGGCCGCTCGGCAGGCCTGCGCCGAGGTGGCCGGCTTCACGCCGGTCCTCAAGTGGCCCAACGACCTCCTCGTCGATGACCGGAAGCTGGCGGGCATCCTGGCCGAGGCGGTCGCCGACGGTGGACGTGTGTCGGCCGTGGTCGTCGGCCTGGGCCTGAACGTGGGGTGGCCCGAGGCGCCCACCACCGACGCGGTGTCGGCCGCGGCCGTCGCCGGGCGTCCCGTCGACCGCGACGCGCTGCTCGACGCCGTGCTGAGGCACCTCGCGGAGCGGCTGGCCCAGTGGGAGCACGATCCGGACGTCCTGCGGGACGACTACCGCGCCGCCCTCGGCACCATCGGGCGTCAGGTGCGGGTGGAGACGCCATCGGCGGTGCTGGAAGGCGTGGCCGTCGACGTGCGGCCGAGCGGCGAGCTGGTGGTCGACGCCGGCGGTACTCGGCACGAAATTGGCGTGGGCGACGTCATCCACCTGCGGTCGGCATGACCCACCTGCGCCAACACCCCGGGCTAGCCTCAAACAACCGTGGCGCCCCGAACCCGTCGCCGCCGTTGGGCCCAGCGTCTGTTGAGCACCCTCGGGGTCTTCGTGTTGACCGCGTTCGCCCTGTCGAGCGCCGGGGTCTTCTACGCCAAGCGCACCCTCGACTCGGTGGCCCGCGTCGACCTGCCCTCGTTGACGCAGGAGGGCAAGACCATCGACAAGGGGGGCGACGGGCCGACCACGATCGAGAACTATCTGATCGTCGGGTCCGACAGCCGGGCCGGGGCCAACCCCGACGACCTGGACGCGGGAGCCATCGGCAACGCCCAAGAGGTCACGGGCCAGCGCTCCGACACGATCATGATCCTGCGCTTCAACCCGGCCGACAACACGTCGGCAATCCTGTCGCTGCCCCGTGACCTCTGGGTGCCGATCGCCGGGACCGACGGCAAGAACAAGATCAACTCGGCCTTCACCAAGGGCAGCGACGTCCTCATCAACACGATCCAGGCCGACTTCGGGATCCCCATCCACCACTACGTCGAAGTCGACTTCCAGGGGTTCAAGCAGCTCGTCGACGCCATCGGTGGCGTCTCCGTGTACTTCCCCGAGCCTGCTCGCGACAACACCACCGGGTTCGAAGCCCTGACGCCCGGCTGCAACACGCTCGACGGCACCCAGGCCTTGGCGTTCGCCCGCTCCCGGCACTACCAGGTCTTCACGAACGGTCGGTGGCGGGAGGACCAGAGCGCCGACCTCGGCCGTATCAAGCGCCAGCAGGAGTTCCTGCGCGCCGCCTTCGACAAGGCGCTGCAAGCCAGCTCGTCGAGTCCTGTCGCCGCCACCGAACTGATCAACGCCGGCCTCAACAACATCAAGATCGACAAGACGCTCGACATCTTCGGCCTGGCCAATCACTTGCGGAAGCTCGGCAGCGGCGGCATCAAGTCGTGGACCATGCCGGCCACGCTCGGCACCGCCGGCAATCAGTCGGTGCTGAACCTCAACGACGCCCAGGCGCAGCCGATCATCGACTACTTCAAGGGCACCGGTCCGGAGCCCCCGGAGGCCACGCCGACGCCGGGGAACGCCGTCCCGCTGGCGCCGAGCCCGGTGCCGGCCCAGGACGCCGCCGATCAGACGTGCTCCTAACGGGTACCGTCGACATCCGATGAAGGGACTGGTCCTGGCGGGAGGCGCGGGCACGCGGCTGCGGCCCATCACGTACACGAGCGCCAAGCAACTGGTCCCGGTGGCCAACAAGCCGATCCTGTTCTACGGACTCGAGGCGATGGCGGCGGCGGGGATCGACGAGATCGGGATCATCGTCGGTGACACCCGGACCGAGGTGATGGAGGCCGTCGGCGACGGCAGCCGCTGGGGCGTCGACGTCACCTTCATTCCGCAGGACGCACCGCTCGGCCTCGCCCACTGCGTCCTGATCGCCGGCGACTTCCTGGCCGACGACGACTTCGTGATGTACCTCGGCGACAACCTCCTCGAGCAGGACTTGACGGCGTTCGTCGACGAGTTCCTGAAAGCCCGAGCCAACGACGACGTGAAGCCGAGCGCTCAGATTCTCCTGAAGCGCGTACCCGATCCGCACCGGTTCGGCATCGCCGAGCTCGCCGGTGACGGCCACGTCGTGCGCCTCGTGGAGAAGCCCGCCGACCCGCCGAGCGATCTCGCCCTCGTCGGTGTCTACCTGTTCGACCGCACCATCCACGACGCCGTGCGCGCCATCGAGCCGTCGGCGCGAGGTGAGCTCGAGATCACCGACGCCATCCAGTGGCTGCTCGACCAAGGCCTGCGGGTCCGCCAGCAGACGCTCACGGGGTGGTGGATCGACACCGGCAAGCTCACGCCGCTCCTCGAGGCCAACCGGCTGCTGTTGGAGAAGCTCGAGCCCGTCGTGGCGGGCGCCGTCGACGAGACCTCCGTGCTCGACGGGCGCGTCGACGTGGCGGCGGGCGCCGAGATCATCGGGTCCACCATTCGCGGGCCGGTGACGATCGGCCCCGGCAGCCGCGTCGTCAACAGCTTCGTCGGGCCGTTCAGCGCCATCGGCGCGCGGTGCGAGGTGGTCAACTCCGAGATCGAGCACTCCGTGGTGATGGAGGGCAGCCGGATCGTCGACATCCCTCGCCTCGAGGACAGCCTCATCGGGCGCGAGGCGGTCGTGACCCGGACCCAGCAGCGGCCCCGCGCCGTCCGCCTCATGGTGGGTGACCACTGCCAGATCGACGTGGAGTGAGTCGCTGATGGCCAAGATCAGCGAGAGCGAGACCATCGCCGGCGTCTACGTGGTGGAGCCCGACATCCACCGCGACGAGCGCGGGTACTTCATCGAGACGTACCGGAGGTCGTGGTTCCCCGAAGGCCGCGAGATGGTGCAGGCCAACCGGGCCATCCGCGAGCAGGGTTGCCTGGTGGGCCTCCACTACCACCTCCATCAGGCCGATTACTGGAGCGCGCCGATCGGCACGGCCCGGGTGGTGCTGCACGACCTGCGCGAAGGCAGCCCCACCGACGGAGCCACGCTCGCCCTCGACCTCAGCGGCGACAACCACTTGGGCGTGTTCATCCCGCCGGGCGTGGCCCACGGCTTCGCCGCCCTCACCGACATGACGATCACGTACCTGGTCGACGGCTACTACAACCCCGCCGACGAACTGGGCGTGGCATGGGACGACCCGGCCGTCGTCGCCGACTGGGGCGTCGCCGACCCCATCCTGTCGGCGCGGGATCAGGCCAACC
>DASXAI010000731.1:0-2094 GCA_036406775.1 Acidimicrobiales bacterium | reverse complement strand
CCGCGCCGCCGACACCATGCGGCGGCGCTCGTCGTCGGAGACCGGGTCGACGTCGAGCTCTCCGGCGTCGAACGCGGCGAACAGGTCATCGATGTTCTCGGGCGGCTGGGCTGGGTCGCGGGGTTCGGCCATGAAGAGTCCTTGGCGCCACCGAGCCTCCGTGCGGCACGGCCGCACGCGTGGCAGCCGATGGTACGAGAGCGACGTCGGAAACGTTCATGGCCTCGACAACGCCTGTTCGACGGCATGCGCCGCGCCGGAGCGGCGATGAACGAAGCGCGCACGGCTTGCCGTAGTGGGGTCCAACCGGCCGGTGAATTCACCAATAACCACATGGAGGTTCGTGTCACATGAAGCGCAGCACGCCCCACACCATCCGTGCCATCGCCGTCGGTGCGTCCGCCGTCGCGGTCTGCTTGGCGGGCACCGCGTTCGCTTCCGCCAATGGCTCCGGCTCGGGCTACGCCCCACAGCACCGGGCGTCGAACGGCAACGGCGCCGCCCGGCAGGTGGCCAGCTCGGGCGGCGAGCGGTTCCTGCGCGCCGGCCAGACGGTCCGGCTCGGCAAGGTCGGCCACTTCACGTTCTCGGCCAGCTGCATGAAGGACGACAACGGCCAGAACGTCGCGACGTTCGACGTCACCGCCGATACGACCGCGGCGCTCGACGGCAACGCGCCCGCGGTCGCGGGCACGAAGGTGAACATCCACACCAACAGCGACGCGCTCGACGGCAAGGACCCGGGCGAGTTCGACCAGGTTGGCAGCGCCAGCGACTCGACGCAGATCGCCAAGGACGGCCAAGAGGTGGACGTCTTCTACAACGACGGCGTCAACTGGCCCGCCGTCGGCGGCTCGCAGGCCCACGACTGCTTCGCCGGCTACACCGGCATCCTCGGCTGACCCGTCGGCCCGGGCAGGCGGATGCTCGAAGCACGGCGGCGCAGCGCGTCGCCGTGCTTCGCTCAGTGCATCGCAAGCGCCTGCTCGACCTGTGCCGCCACACCGGCGTCGTGGGGATGCGCGCTGGACCTCAACATCTCCAACACGTCGAACTCCCCTCCATACGCATGGAGCTTGGCCGAGCGGTCCGCGCCGGCAGCCAACAGGGAGGCGACGACCTCAGCGGCATTCGCGGGAACGACCTGGCGACGGATCTCGACGCCATTGGCAGCCATGTAATGCAGCAGCGTGGCACGGTGCCCGTAGGCCGACCGGCGACCAGCCAAATCCGGGTGATCCGCCAGGAGGGCACCGAGCTCGCCGATCCGACCGTGCACTACCGCGTCAACGGCCAACTCGAACGTCGGATCGCACTCGCCCTCGATCGATGCCGATGACGCAAATCCATGGTCACGGGCGACGATCAAGCGCGCGTGGCGCAGCGACAGCACCCCACGCGACCGGAGGTCATGGTCGCCGCCGCCCGACCAGTTTCTGACCAGGACGGCAGCTGAGTGCTCCCCCGCGGCGTGCGCATCCACCAATGCCTCGGCGAACCGGGAGAGTTGTTCACCGATTGCCGGTCCCGCCAGCCCACCACTGCGATCCCAGAGCGCCCTCACCGCGAGAACCGAAGGCGCGGCAAACACGGTGGTATCGCTCACGGTCAAAGTCTGCCGAATCGCGAGCTGATGAACTTGTGTGCGTGGGAAAAACCGAGACCGAGTTCTTCGACACGGAGACCGTTCCGTGGAGTCCCGTGACGGGGCGTCCCGGAGTCTCAGAGCGGATCCTTGCGCGAGATCCCGGCGGCGGGCTGCTCACTCGAATGGTCCGCTGGGAACCTGGTCTTGACACCTCGAGTGCCGGCTCGGTCGCACACGACTATTTCGAGGAAGTGCTGATCCTGTCCGGCTCGATGCGGGATCTCGGGCTCCAGCAGACGTTCAGCGCAGGCTCCTACGCGTGCCGGCCTCCGGGAATGGTTCACGGCCCGTGGACCACGCTCGAAGGTTGCGTCATGCTCGAGATCCAGTACTGAGGTGTCGACGCTCAATCCCGCGCACCCGGCTCTCCGCCGAAGAACGAGCGCCAGGGTATGTCGAGGGGCAGGTGAGTGCGACCACCTCGTAGAGGTGGCGTAGGAGCGGGA
>DASXAI010000730.1:0-5021 GCA_036406775.1 Acidimicrobiales bacterium | reverse complement strand
CTTCAAGAAGGCATACAGCGTCATCCCCTTGCTGTCGACGACGATCTTGCCGAGCTTCGAGTCGGCCAGCGTGATGCTCGCGGCGCCGGCGGCGGCCGCACCGCCACTGGCGGCGGCGGTCGTCGGAATGGCGTAGGCGTTGCCGTAGCTGCTGTCGTCGCTGTCGGTGGTGGCACTCGATGCCGCGGTGGTGGCGGGCGCGGCGGCGGCCGTGGTGGGCGTCGCCGCGGCTGCGGTCGTCGCGGCGGCCGCCGGGGCGTTCGACGACGATGACGAGTTGTCGCTCCCGCACGCGGCCAGAGCGATGGTGCCCGCCGCCAGGAGGGCAAAGAGGGGACGAATGCGCATGATGATCGGGACCTCCTCTGGATCACCCAGGACTACGAGCGGGCGCCCTGATCGGTTTGTTACGCGGGCACGGCGATCCCCATCATCTCGGCGAAGTTGCCCGAGTAGAAGCGTTCCTTGGCCGCCTCGTCGATGCCCTCCAACGACGCCTCGAACCGCCGCAGCGGGTCGCGCCCACCCTCGGGATGGGGATAGTCCGACGAGAAACAGAAGAGCTCGGGGCCGGCCTGTTCGATCATCCAACCGACGGGCTCGGTCGGGAACGGTGTGAACTTCACCTGACGCCGCAGATAGTCCGACGGCTTCAGGGAGAGTTCAGACAACAGCGGCTCCGTCTTGGCGAAGGTGTATGCGGCCAGGTCGAGGCGGCGCAGGAGGGGCACGACCCACATGCCGCCCTGCTCGATGCAGCCCGCTCGGAGCCCGGGGAAGCGCTCGAAGACCCCGTCGAGGACCATGGCGGCGAGGAAGGTCTCGGGCGGGTGGTACATCGCCATGTAGTCCTTCGACCGGATGTTCTCCCCGCCACCGAGGAAGTCCGTGGGCCGGGGCCGGCCGTTGGCATGGAACGCCGGCGCGACCAGCCTCCCGCCCCCGCCGACGTGCAGCATGAACGGCACGCCGGCTTCCTGCAGCCGGGCCCACAGCGGGTCGAGGTCGGGATGGGTGGGCGAGTGCGAGGACGGAGGCGCCGAGGGCACGAGCACGGCGCCACACCCGAGGGCGATCGCCTCGTCGGCGGCGGCGGCGGCGCGTTCGGGGACGTCGAGGGGAACGAAGCCGACCGCGATCAACCGCTCGTCGTCGCGGCAGAACTCGGCGATGGCGCGGTTGTGCGCGGTCGTCCCGCCGTAGAGGAGGTCGGGGTCGCCGTCGAGGAACTGCGTCGGCGCGAACGTGGTGAACACCAGTTGGCGCTCGAAGCCGAGCAGGTCGAGGGCATGGCTGCGCTCGGTCGCATCGAACGCACCCAACGCGCTCCAACCTTTGCGCGCCATCAGCTCCGCGTCGGCGTCAGGATCGGCCTCGGGATTGGCGCGTCGGGCGTCGGCGCTGGCGACCGCCTCGTCGGCCAGCGGACCGGCCTGGCCCAGGCCCAGCGGTCGCAGGCGCTCGCGGATGTCCGGATCGGCATACGCCGTCAGCCAGTCGCTCGTCTCCATGAGGTGGCTGTCGGCGTCGTAGTACGTGCGGCCTTCGGCGTACGCCATCTGCAGGTACCCCCATTCCTGGCACCGATGTGACGGAAACCGACAATAGGTGTCGAGAACCGTCACATCGACCGGGGTCGGGCCGAACTACATCGGGCCGATCTTGCGCAGTACCCGCACGAGCGTGTCGAGATCGACGTCATCGAGCTCGAGCAACTCGGGGGGCGCCGTGCGCATGTGCGTCTCCACCTTCTCCCGCAGGGACAGACCGAGGTCGGTGAGGGTCACCGTCTTGACGCGTCGGTCGATGGTCGAGACCTGCCGGCGCACCAGCCCACGGGTCTCGAGCTGATCGACGAGCCACGTGACGTTCGACGCGTCGCAGTGCCACGCCTCGGCCAGCGCGCGCATCGACGACGGGTTGTCGATCTCGAGGTCGAGCAGCGCCTTCAACGACCCGGGGTTCAGCCCGAAGCTCGACGCCGTCGTCACGAAGAACCGCCGTTGGCGCCACATGAGGCCCATGAGTTGGCGCCACGCCTCACCAGCGAGGTCGTCTCGCTCCGAGCTGCCGAGTGGCGCCGCCACGGCTTCAGGTTATGGCTCGGTGAACGGTCCTTCAACCATACGATGATTGAAGCGACCGAAGCTTGACAACTTCAAGTGTCGGCGCGACCGTGGATCCATGGCTTCCCTCGCGCCCCCCGACGGGCCGGCCATCGTCGTGGAAGGTCTCCGCAAGCAGTTCGACGAGGTTGTCGCCCTCGACGGTATCGACCTCGAGGTCGAACCAGGCACGGTGCTCGGCCTTCTCGGGCCCAACGGCGCCGGCAAGACCACGTGCGTCCGCATCCTCACCACGATCCTGCGTCCCGACGGCGGGCGGGCCGCTGTCCTCGGCGTCGACGTCGCGAGTGCTCCGCAGCAGGTGCGCCAGCGCATCGGCCTGGCCGGCCAGTACGCCGCCATCGACGAGAACCTCACCGGCCGCGAGAACCTCCGGCTCATCGCCCGCCTCACCCACCAGCCCAAAGCGGTCGTCGCCGCTCGGGCCGACGAGCTCCTCGAGCGGTTCCGGTTGAGCGACGCGGCCGACCGGACGGCTCGGACGTACTCGGGCGGCATGCGGCGCCGCCTCGACCTGGCCGCCGCCCTCGTGCACCGCCCGCAGGTCCTGTTCCTCGACGAGCCCACCACCGGGCTCGACCCCAGCGGCCGCAACGACCTGTGGGGCGTGATCGAAGAGCTGTCCGGCCAGGGCACCACGGTGTTGCTCACCACGCAGTACCTCGAGGAGGCCGATCGGCTCGCCGACCAGATCGTCGTGATCGACCACGGTCGGGTGATCGCGCGTGGTACGGCGGCCGAGCTGAAGGCCGGACTCGGCGCCACCATCGTCGAGATCGCCATTGCCGACACCCGCGCCGCCGAACGGGCGGGCCACCTACTCGAGGTCGTCGGGCCCACGAACCTCAACGGGCGCAGCGTCGAGGTCAAGGTGGAAGGCGGCGGCCGCGACGTGCTCGAGGTCGTGCGCGTGCTCGATCGCGAGGGCATCTTCCCCGACACACTGCTCGTGCGCGAACCGACGCTCGACGACGTGTTCCTGTCGCTCACTGGACACAAGGCCGAGGAGGTCTCGGCATGACCGCCATCACCGTGCCGTCGGGCGCTCCCACCGCCGTCCGCCGGCCTCCGTTCGTGTGGGCGGTGAAGGACACGCTGGCGGTCGCCGGCCGCAACCTCATCACGCTCGTGCGGTTGCCGCAGCTGCTCGTGTTCGCCACCATCCAGCCGATCATCTTCGTGCTGCTGTTCCGCTACGTGTTCGGCGGCGCCATCGTCATCCCGGGCTTGGAGGTGCCGTACGTCGACTACCTGATGCCCGGCATCTTCGTGCAGACCGTCGCCTTCGGCGCCGTGAACACTGCCATCGGGTTGGCCGAGGATCTCCACAAGGGCCTGATCGAGCGGTTCCGGTCGCTGCCGATGGCCCGGTCGGCGGTCATGGCGGGGCGCACCATCGCCGATCTCGTGCGCGACGTCTTCGTCGTCACGTTGATGTGCATCGTGGGCGTGCTCGTGGGCTGGCGCGTCCACACCAACCCTGCCGCCTTCATTCTCGGGATGCTCGTGCTGCTCCTGTTCGCCTTCTCGCTGGCGTGGGTGTTCGGCTTCATCGGGCTCAGCGTCGGTGAGCCCGAGGCGGCGCAGGCGGCCTCGTTCCCGATCCTCGCCATCCTGACGTTCGCCTCGTCCGCCTTCGTCTCGCCCGAGACGATGCCCGGTTGGCTGCAGTGGTTCGCCGAGCACCAGCCTCTGTCGATCACCGTCGACGCCGTGCGCGCCTGCCTCATCGGCGGCCCCACCGCCACCAAGGTGCTGCAGTCGATCGCGTGGAGCGTCGGCATCATCGCCGTGTTCGCGCCGCTCGCCGTCCGCAAGTACCGGCGCGTCGCCTAGTTACGCCGCAGCCCGGACGACGGCGGCCAACGCGGCCGTCGTGCGAGCCCGCCGATTGCGGACCGTGCGCGTGGTGACGTCGAAGTGAGCCGCCACCTCGGCCGCCAACCAGCCTTCGAGGGAGGCCGCCGCCAGCATGGCGAGGTCGCGCCGGCACACGCCCGAGGCTGCACCCAGACGGAACACGCCGGCTAGCTCCGTCGCCGGTGGTCGACGGTCGAGCGGTCGCCCATCGAGACCGCTCGGCCCGAGCCGGTACTCGGCCCCGGCGAAGTCGTCGGGCAACTCGCCCGCCGACCGCAGCCGGTGCGGACGGACGCACGTGACGTACTCCGCGTCCCGTAACACGTTGACGGCGATCTTGGCCGGCCGCCGCTCGATCGGGAAGGCGCGGATGACGAGCCACGCAGTGGCGACGAGGTCGTCGAAGAGCTGCTGGCGCTGGCCGGGTCGCCCTGACGTGCGCCGCACCGCCGCGTTGACGAGACCGGGGATCACCCGTTGGAGCACGACCCGCGCCGCCAGCTGGTCGTGTCGGGCGAGCTCGACGAGCACCGCGAGGAGCTGGTCGGCGTCGACCGTGGGCAAGCCGCCGTCCCGCCCGGTGGCGGCCAGCAACTGCTCGCCGTCCTCGTAGCGGCCGAGCGCCGCCGGCCACCGTCGGAGGCGGGCACAGAAGGCGGGTGACGTCGCCAGGCGACGCCATTCGTCATTGAGACGGCGGGCGACCGAGACTCGAGCCGGCGCCGGGGAAGGAAGAGGAGCCATGGCCGACCATGACGGCGGCTGGTCACTCCGGCGCTCACCGCCGTCTTCACCGGGCCCATCACTTTTCCGATCGGGGCCGGCTCGAGTCCACACCCAGTGCCGTGAACGCTCCCTCGACGCTCGACGTCGGCGTCCGCCGGGCCGGCCGAACCGACGACGTCACGCTCCACCTGTCCACGCCCGACGCCGCCATTGGTGACGTCGCCGCCGCCCTCGGGTTGCCGAGGCGGGCCATCGACGTCGACGGTCGTGTCGTCGACGGCACCGTCGCCATCGGTGACAGCGGGCTCC
>DASXAI010000729.1:0-7604 GCA_036406775.1 Acidimicrobiales bacterium | reverse complement strand
GGGCCGGTGGAGCCCTGGCACCCGCCGATCACGTTGCTGCACACGACGAAGTAGCGGTCGGTGTCGATGGCAAGGCCGGGACCCACCACGCCTTCCCACCATCCCGGGGTGACGTGACCGTGGCCGCTCGGGCCGAAGACGTGGCTGTCTCCGGTCCACGCGTGGCACACCAGGATGGCGTTGGACCGGTCGGGTGCGAGCGTGCCCCACGTCTCGTAGGCAAGGGTGACGTCACGCAGCCGGCCGCCGCCCTCGAGCACGAGGTCGCGGTCGGCGGCGAGGCCGAGGAACTGCCGCCGGCCGGGCGGGTCGCCGGGACGCCAGGCGCCAGTGACGGGCGGCAGCGTCCTCATCCCGGTGGCTCCTCCTTCACGTCGTGCAGGCGTCGGCGGTGCGCACCGTTGGGAAGCATTCGTTGCCGGCGCGTCCGCCGACCACATCCCCGTGCCGTCGCCGGCACAGGAGGCACCTTGGGGCTTCCTCCCAGGTTGCCGGACCCGGACGCCGAGACGACCGGACCACTCCTGATGCGCGTTTCGATCATCTTAGTCGGCCGCCACGTAACGTCGCGCCCCGTGCGACGGCTCCTCGGGGCGGCGGTGATCGCGGCACTCATCGGTGGGTGCAGCAGTTCCGGTTCGACCGTGTCGCCGGCCGCGCCGGCAACGGCCGTCGCCTCGAGCGCGGCGGCGCCGACCACCACCGTGGCCCGGACGACCACCACCATCGCCGGCACCACCACGACGACCGCGGTCGCGGTGGCGCCCGAGACGTACGCGGTGGGCCGGCACTCGGTCGACCTCGTCGACACCAGCCGGCCGACGCCGGCCAACGGGACATTCCCGGGCGCGCCGACCCGCACGCTGCCGACGCTCATCCTCTACCCAGCCGCCGGCGACCCGTCGGCCCCGCTGACCGAGGGCGCCGCGCCGGCCGAGGCGGCGTACGGCTTCCCCGTCGTCATCTACGCCCACGGGAACAACGGCAGCCCTGAGCTGTCGCTGCCGATGCTCACCCGGTTGGCGGCGGCCGGCTTCGTCGTGGCCGCGCCGGCCTTCCCGTTGTCGAAGCGGGAGGCGCCCGGCGGCCACACGGCCGCCGACTACCGCCAGCAACCAGCCGACATGCGCTTCGTGCTCGACGAGGTGCTGGCCGGCCGGGTCGGGCCGACGCCGGCCGTCGACGGGGGTCGCGTCGCCGTCGTCGGCCATTCGCTCGGCGCCATCACCGTCCTCGGCCTCACGCAGAACAGCTGCTGTCACGACGACCGCATCAAGGCCGCCGTCGCCATCTCCGGCACGCAGGCCCAGTGGGACGGCAAGTGGTACCAGCCGCCCACCACGCCGCTGCTCCTCATCCACGGCGACCACGACGACGTCGTCCCGTTCTCTGGGAGCACCGAGGTGTTCGCCGCCGCGCCGTCCCCGGTGGGGCTGGTGCGCCTGATCGACGGGCCGCACACGCTCTACGGGCCGCCGTGGCTCGACGTGGTGGCGGCCACGACGATCGACTTCCTGCGGGCCGAGCTCGACGACGACGCCTCCGCCGAGGCGGCGCTGGCCGTCGACGGCAATCAGCCGGGCCTGGCCACCTTCCAGCAGCGCTAGCCCGACACCCGCTCGGCGGCGAGGGCCTTCAGCCGCTTGTAGTCGACCTTGCCGTTGGGCGCCCGACCGATGGTCTCGACCAGCACAACGTGGCGCGGGGCCTTGTAGGCGGCGAGAGAGGCGCGCACGTGCGTGGCCAGCGCGTCCCGGTCGATGTCGGCCCCGTCGAGCGGCTCGACCACGGCCGCGATGGCCTCGCCGAAGCGGTCGTCGGGCACGCCGACGCAGACGGCGTCGACCACGCCCTCGTAGGTCTTCAGGATCTCCTCGACCTCCTCGGGGAACACCTTCTCGCCGCCGGTGTTGATGCACACCGAGCCCCGACCGAGCAGGTGGAGCGACCCGTCGGCCCGGACCTCGGCCCAGTCGCCGGGCACGCTCCAGCGGCGACCCTCGAACGTGCGGAACGTCTGCGCCGTCTTCGCCTCGTCCTTGTAGTAGCCGACGGGGATGAAGCCCGACACCGCCACCAGCCCCGGCTCGGGCGACCCGGGCTCGACCCGGCGCCCGTCGTCGGTGAAGACTCCGACGTTCTCGCCCAGCGCGAACCGGGCCGTCTGCTCGGCCGAGCCGCTGGTCGACACGGAGGCGCCCAGGCCGACCGCCTCCGACGACCCGAACGAGTCGAACAGGATCGCCTGCGGGAGGTGGCGCAGCAGGCCGTCCTTGTTCTCCTGGCTCCACATGACGCCCGACGAGTTGATGAGGAAGACGCTCGAGAGGTCGAGCTCGCCCTCGTGCTCGTCGAGCCAGGACAGCATGGGCGCGGCGAAGGCCTGACCGACGATCACGATGGCGTTGACCCGGTTCCGTGCCGACTCGCGCCACAGCTCGCCGGCGTCGAAGCGCCGGGACGGGAGCGTCACGATGGTGCCGCCCAGGTTCATCGTGATGAACGACGAGAACTGGCCAGTGCCGTGCATCAACGGGCACGCCGGCAGCATGACGATGCCCGGCTGGTCGGGGTCGACGTTGGAGGCGATCTCCTCGACGGACGCCGCCGGGGGGCGGCCGACGAACGGGTTGCCACCGCCGCCGAGGACGTTGAAGAGGTCGTCCTGGCGCCACATCACGCCCTTGGGCATGCCGGTAGTGCCGCCGGTGTACAGCAGCAGCAGATCGTCGGGCGACCGGCCCCACGGCGTCTCGACCCGGTCGGAGCCCTTCGCCACGACCGACTCGTAGTCGACGGCCCACTCGGGCACGGGTGCGGTGCCGTCGGCCACGCAGTACCAGCGGCGCACCTGTGGGAGCCGCGACCGCACGCCGTCGAGCAGCTCGCCGAACGCGGCGTGGAAGATGACGGCCTCGGCGTCGGCGTTGTCGAAGAGGTAGACGATCTCCTCGGGCCCGTACCGGAAGTTGGTGTTCACCGGTGCGAACCCACCCTTGAAGGCGGCCACGTAGACCTCGAGGTACTCGGGCCCGTTGTACAGGTAGGCCGCCACCTTCGACTGGTGGGTCAGGCCCGCGCCCAGCAGGTCGGCCACCAGGGCGTTGGCCCGGCGGTCGAACTCACCCCACGTGACCACCCGATCCCCCTGCACCTGGCAGGCCCGCTCGGGCACCCGGGCCGCCACCGCCTCGTACACGTCGGCGAAGTTCCAGTTCGTCATCGGCCGGGGACGCTACCTCCCGCCGGTTCTGACGAAGCTGGGCGGGCTTTGCGACACCGCAGCGACGCGAGAACGGTTCTGACGAAGTCGTTAGGTTTCGAACTGTTCGATCTCTAGGCTGTTGCGGGTATGGAGCGACTGTCGCGTCAGCTGTTCCTCACCATGAAGCTCGTCCGTGAGCGCCTCGACGAGCGCCTGGCCGCCGAGGGCGGGTCGCTCCCCCAGTGGATCGTGCTGCGCGCCCTCAGCGAGGCGCCGCGCCTGTCGCACCGCGAGCTGGCGGCCCGCATGTACCTGTCGGGCCCGACCATCACCCACCACCTCGACCGGATGGAGGCGAGCGGCCTCATCACCCGCACCCGAGACGTCGTCGACCGGCGCGTCGTGCACGTCGCCATGACGGCGGCCGGCGCCGAGCGCTTCCGCGAACTGGAGGCGGTGGCCGACAGCACCGACGCCGAGATCCGCGGCCTGTTGCCCGTCGAGGACGCCGCCTGCCTCCACCACCTCCTCGCCCAACTGCACGGGGCGATGCTGGCCCCTCCCCTCGAAGGAGAACACCGTGCCTCCTGAGCCGGCGCCCGCGTCGATCATCACGACCCGGGCCCTCAACAAGGTGTACCCCGCCGGTGTCCACGCCGTGATCGACCTCGACATGGACATCCGCACCGGTGAGATCTACGGCTTCCTCGGCCCCAATGGCGCCGGCAAGTCGACCACCATCGGGATGCTCACGACGCGAGTGACGCCCACCAGTGGGGAGGCCGTCGTGGGCGGCGTCGACATCATCCGCCACCCGGCACTGGCCAAGCAGGTGATCGGCGTCGTTCCGCAGACCAACACGCTCGACCGGGCCATGACCGTCTACGAGAACCTGTTCTTCCACGGGCGCTACTTCGGCATGAGCTCGAAGGAGGCGAAGACGGAGGCCGAAGCGATGCTCCACACCGTCCGCCTCGCCGATCGGGCGGACGCGTCGGTGATGGCATTGTCGGGCGGCATGGCCCAACGGCTCATGGTGGGACGGGCCATCCTCCACAAGCCCCAGATCCTCTTCCTCGACGAGCCGACCGCCGGCCTCGACCCGCAGAGCCGGCTCGCACTCTGGGAGATCCTGAAGCATCTCCGCGGCGAGGGCCAGACGATCTTCCTCACCACCCACCACATGGAGGAGGCCGATCTCCTCTGCGACCGGGTGGCGATCATGGATCACGGGCGCATCCTCGCCCTCGACACGCCCGCCGGCTTGAAGCGCGGCGTCGGAGCCGAAACCATCGTGCGGGTGTAGGCCACCGGCGACCTCGACAAGCTCGCCACCCATCTCGCTGACACGATCGACGCCGCCGATGCCCGCGTGGTCGACGGCACCATCGTGCTGATGGCGTCGGGCCGGGGGCTGCTCCCTCGCATCATCGACGCCGCCGAGCAACTGGGCTCCGAAGTTACCGACCTCTCGGTCAGCGAACCGACGCTCGAGACGGTGTTCATCAACCTCACGGGGAAGGAATTGCGCGAATGACCGCACTCACGACCACCCCATCGGAGACACCGGTCCGCCACCTCGCCCAGCTACGGCCGGCGAGCGTCGCCTATCCACGGGCGTTCTTCGCGCTGCTGCAGCGCGACCTCCATGTGCTCTTGAAGAGCTTCGGGCTCTTCCTGATCCGGGCGATCGCGCAGCCGCTCCTGCTGATGTTCGTGTTCACGTTCGTGTTCCCGAAGATCGGTCAGGGCGTGGGCGGCGGGTCGGGCAGCGCCGAGTTCAGCACCACGCTCGTGGCCGGCGTGATCGGGCTGGCCATCGTCTTCCAGGGCATCCAGGCGGTCGCCCTCCCGCTCGTGCAGGAGTTCGGCGTGTCGAGGGAGATCGAGGACCGCGTATTGGCGCCACTGCCGACCAAGCTCGTCGGCGTCCAGAAGATCGTCACCGGCATGATCCAGGGCCTCATCGCCGCCGCCTTCGTCTTCCCGATCGCGGCGATCGTGCCGGCCACGCCGGTGCACCTCCACATCCACTGGCTCGTGCTGATCACGCTGGCGCCGCTCGCTGGTTGGGTGGCCGCCGCCCTCGGTCTCGTGTTGGGCACCCGGGTGAAGCCGCAGAACGTGTCGTACCTCTTCGCCCTCGTGGTGCTGCCGCTCACGTTCCTGGGCGCCATCTACTACCCGTGGAAGACGCTCGAGCCCATCCGGTGGTTGCAGATCCTCGTGCTCGTCAATCCGCTCGTGTACATGACCGAAGGGTTCCGGGCCGCCCTTACCCGAGGCGTGCCGCACATGGGGCTGCCGTACGTCTACGGGGCGCTGCTCATCTTCGCCGTCGTGCTCACGTGGCTGGGAATCAACGGCTTCGAACGGCGCACGACTTCTTAGCGTCGCCGCCGTCCGCTTCGCTTCCGTCGGCTCCTGCTCGCTCCGCTCGACAATCGGTGCTTCGGCGGCCCGGCGGCGCACGGCAAAGCCGGACGCCGCCGATCTCGACTGCTACGACTATCGAGCCCCGACGGCCTCGTGAGCTTGGGGCTCCCAGCCGGTGAGATCGCCCAACCGCGGGTCGTTGGAGAACATCTGCACGATGGGTACGCTCAACGCGAGCCGGCGTTGCAGCCGCCGGACCTCGAGCTCCTCGTTCCACAGGACGAGGGTGACGACGATGCCGCTCTCCCCCGCTCGCGCCGTGCGGCCCGAGCGGTGCAGGTAGTCCTTGGGGTCCTGCGGCGGGTCGTAGTGGACGACGATGTCGATGTCGTCGATGTCGAGCCCGCGGGCCGCCACGTCGGTGGCCACCAGGACCGCGAGCTTGCCGCGGGAGAAGTCGTTGAGGGCCCGCTCGCGATGGCGCTGATGGAGGTCGCCGTGGATGGCGGCGGCGGCGATGCCCTCCTTCTTGAGGGCGACGGCGAGCTGGTCGGCCCCCCGCTTCGACCGCACGAACGCCAACGTGCGGGGATGGTGGCGCGCGATGGCGGCGAGCACACGCACCTTGTCCATCTCGTGCACGAGGAGGAAGCGGTGCGTCATCTCCTCGACCGTGATGGTGCCCGACGCCACTTCGTGGCGCACGGGGTCGCGCAGTTCGGAGCGCACCAGGTGGTCGATGGCGCCGTCGAGCGTGGCCGAGAACAGGAGCGTCTGGTGCTCGCTGGTGATGTGGCGCAGGAGCCACTCGACCTGCGGCAGGAAGCCCATGTCGACCATGCGGTCGGCCTCGTCGAGTACGAGCACCTCGATGTCGGAGAGCGACACCGCGGTGCGGTCGACGAGGTCGATGAGGCGACCCGGGGTGGCGATGACGACGTCGACGCCGTCACGCAGGTCGGCGATCTGGCGCTCCATCTTCGCCCCGCCGTACACCGAGATCACCCGGCGATCGACGGCCCGGCCGAGCGGCTCGAGCACCTCGGCGACCTGCAGGGCGAGCTCGCGTGTCGGAACGAGCACGAGGCCACGGGGGCATTTGGGCACGGCCCGCTCGACGCGGGCGAGGAGCGGCAGGCCAAAAGCGAGCGTCTTGCCCGAGCCGGTCTTGGCCTTGCCGCAGACGTCGCGGCCGGCGAGGCCGTCGGGGATGGTGAGGGCCTGGATGGGAAAGGGGGTGGAGATTCCGGCGTCTTCGAGGGCCTCGACCAGAGGAAGGGGCAACCCGAGATCCGCGAACGTCGAGATGATGGGTTCGGTTGCTGTCATGGATGCTTCGTCGATGTCCGGGCCGACCAGCGTCGGTGCGTGGCCTGACCCGTAGGTCAAGGCTAGCGGGCCGAGACCTAGTTCGTGGGGATCACCCTGGCGCCAGGCGCGTGAGGCGGGCCGACGTGCCGTTGGTCACGCGTGGGGCCGGCGCCGAGCGCCCGGCCGGGCCGATCGTCAGATCGGTCGGACGTTGCGGGCCTGATCCCCTTTGTCGCCCGCGGTGACTTCGAACTCCACCCGCTGCCCCTCCGTCAGCGTGCGGTAGCCGTTCATCTGGATTGCGGAGTGGTGCACGAACACGTCGGGACCCTCGTCACGGGCGATGAACCCGTAGCCCTTGTCGTTGTTGAACCACTTCACCGTGCCCGTCGCCACGACCGAGCCCCACTTTCTCCTGCGGACCACGCTGTGTGGTCCAAACCGGACCGCACCATAGCGGGCGCCAGTGGCGTGCGCGTGAAGTGCGGCGCGCGAGGAGCCACCCCTTGGCGCGCTCGCCGCCGTACACTCACGGACGCGGCGGCGAGCGGAGCACATCCCCGGAGGATCTGCTCGTGTGCGACGCCTGCGACCGGCCACTCGATCGACGTCGCTTCCTGCGCCACCGCGTCACCGGTGGCACGCTCGCGGCCGCCGGCGTCCTGTGGGAGGCGTGGACCCCGGCCGGCGCCGCGGGCGCACCGTTCGAGGC
>DASXAI010000728.1:0-2439 GCA_036406775.1 Acidimicrobiales bacterium | reverse complement strand
ACGGGCGAGATCCGCTCGCACGCCGGCGACGCCGTCGTGCTGGCCACCGGCGGCTACAGCAACGCCTACTTCCTGTCCACCCACGCCAAGGGCTGCAACGTCACCGCCATCTGGCGCGCCCACCGCCGCGGCGCCCTGTTCGCCAACCCCTGCTATACCCAAATCCACCCGACCTGCATCCCGCCCTCGGGCGACTATCAGTCCAAGCTGACGCTGATGTCCGAGTCGCTGCGCAACGACGGTCGCATCTGGGTGCCCGCCGACCGCGACGACCTCCGGACCCCAGACCAGATCCCCGAGAGCGAGCGCGACTACTACCTCGAGCGCCGCTATCCGGCCTTCGGCAACCTCGTGCCGCGCGACGTCGCGTCGCGGGCGGCCAAGCAGATGATCGACGAGGGCCGGGGCGTCGGGCCGCTGAAGAACGGCGTGTACCTCGACTTCGGCGACGCCATCTCCCGCGTCGGCCGCGACACCATCGAAGAGCGGTACGGGAACCTCTTCGAGATGTACGAGCGCATCACCGCCGAGGACCCGTACCGCGTGCCGATGCGCATCTACCCGGCCGTCCACTACACGATGGGCGGGCTGTGGGTGGACTACAACCTGATGAGCACCGTCCCCGGGTGCTTCGTCGGCGGCGAGGCCAACTTCTCGGACCATGGGGCCAACCGGCTGGGCGCGTCGGCCCTCATGCAGGGGCTGGCCGACGGCTACTTCATCCTCCCGTACACGCTGGCCAACTACTTGGCCGACCTCCTGGGCCAGCCGGCGGTGGCGGCCGACGATCCCGTGTTCAAGGAGGCCGAGGCCGCGGTGGCCGATCGCACCCGCACGTTCCTGTCCACCGGTGGCACCCGGTCGGTCGACCACTTCCATCGCGAGCTCGGCCACATCATGTGGGACTACTGCGGCATGGCCCGCTCCCGTGAGGGACTCGAGAAGGCGTTGTCGGAGATCCCCGCGCTGCGCGACGAGTTCCACAAGGACGTGCGCGTGCTCGGGTCGGCCGACACGCTCAACCAGTCGCTCGAGAAGGTGGGCCGGGTCGCCGACTTCTTCGAGCTGGCCGAGCTGACCTGCCTCGACGCCCTGCACCGCGAGGAGTCGTGCGGCGGCCACTTCCGGGTGGAGCACCAGACCGAGGAGGGCGAAGCGCTGCGCGACGACGAGCACTTCGCGTACGCCGCCGGCTGGCAGTACGACGAGAGCGGCCCGCAGCTGCGCAAGGAGCCCCTCGAGTTCGAGCACGTCCATCTCGCCCAGAGGTCGTACAAGTGAGCCGCACGCTCAACCTGACCCTGCGGGTGTGGCGCCAACGGGCGCCCGGCCAGGAGGGCCGGCTCGAGACGTACGACGCGCCCGGCATCAGCGAGGACATGTCGTTCCTCGAGATGCTCGACATCGTCAACGACCGCCTGCTCGAACAGGGCATCGAGCCCATCGCCTTCGAGCACGACTGCCGCGAGGGCATCTGCGGCTCGTGCGGCATGATGATCAACGGCCAGGCCCACGGCCCGCAGCGCGGCACGGCCACGTGCCAGCTGCACATGCGCCACTTCGACGACGGCGACGTCATCACCATCGAGCCCTGGCGGGCCGCCGCCTTCCCGGTGGTGAAGGACCTCGTCGTCAACCGCAGCGCGCTCGACCGCATCGTCGAGGCCGGCGGTTACATCACGGCCAACACGGGGGCGGCCCCCGACGCCAACCTCACCCTGGTGCCCAAGCCGGTCGCCGACGCCGCGTTCGACGCGGCGGCGTGCATCGGCTGCGGCGCGTGCGTCGCCGCGTGCCCCAACGGCGCGGGCCAGCTGTTCACGTCGGCGAAGGTCGCCCACCTCAACCTGCTGCCGCAGGGTCAGCCCGAGCGGTACCAACGGGTCGAGGCCATGGTCGACCGCATGGAGGAGTACTTCGGTTCGTGCACCAACCACGCCGAGTGCGAGGCGGCGTGCCCGAAGGAGATCTCCATCGACTACATCGCCCTCATGAACCGCGACTACTTCAAGGCCAAGCGCATCAACCGCCGCCTCCTCGCCCAGCGCTGACCCCAAACCCGCGCGTTCTCGACGCTGACGAGGCACTTTTCGCGTCCTGTCAGCGTCGAGTTCGTGGGGGTTGGTGCGGCCGTGAGCGTGGTTGGGCGGGAGTTGGTGGCGATTTGGCATCCGGTGGGCGGTCCATCCCTTATGGTCGGGACGCCTCAAGTCTGGGACCGGGAGGGTGCCGACGGCTGAGGCGCACGCGCCGGGCGGTGGTCGTGCCGTCCGTGTCCGCGTCTGTCTGGTTCTTCCTGCATGCCCATTCCATTCCTGTCTCGACGCGCGCGCGTCGGGGCCTTCCTGCTCGTCGCCCTGCTTGCTCCCCTGCTCCCGACCCTGGCCGGTGCGGCGCCGACCCGCCCCAGCGACCACCGACCGCCGGCGCCTGTGCACC
>DASXAI010000727.1:0-3531 GCA_036406775.1 Acidimicrobiales bacterium | reverse complement strand
ACTCGTCGGTGGGGCGCATCCTCGAAGTGCTCGAGACGGCGGCCGACGTCAGCGATCGCCCCGACGCGCCGACGCTCACGGAGGCGATCGGTGGACCGGTGCAGGGGCGCGTCGAGTTCCACGACGTGACCTTCGCCTACTCAGGACCGGACGGCCAGCCCAACCCGAACCCGATCCTGCACCACGTCGATCTGGTCGCCGAGCCCGGGCAGGTGTTCGCCATTCTCGGAGCGACGGGATCGGGGAAGTCGACGCTCGTCAACCTCATCAACCGCTCGTACGACGTCACGGGCGGGCACATCACCATTGACGGCGTCGACATCCGCGACGTCACACGCCAGTCGCTGCTGGCGGAGGTCACACCTGTGCTCCAGCAGCCCAGCCTGTTCAGCGGCACCATCGAAGCCAACATCAGCTTCGGGGCGGCCGACGACGACACCGACACCGTCGACGTCGTCACCGCGGCCCGCGCCGCGGAGGCGGACGGCTTCGTCGAGGACCGGCCGGACGGCTATCAAGGCGAGGTCAAACGCCGGGGTGCCAACTTCTCAGGCGGCCAACGCCAGCGACTCTCGATCGCGCGGGCCCTCGTACGCCGGCCGAGGATCCTGATCCTGGACGACACCACCAGCGCCCTCGACGTCGCCACCGAAGGCCGCGTGCAGGACGCCATCCGCGGCCTCATGGGTGACAGCACGGTGTTCCTCGTGGCCCAGCGCATCAGCGCCGTCCTCACGGCCGACGTCATCATCGTGCTCGAAGAAGGTCGCATCGTGGCCCGAGGCAGTCATACCGAACTGCTGGCGTCGAGCCCGCAGTACCGATCCATCTACGAGTCGCAGCTCGGGGCGGTGCCGACCGATGTCTGACGACGTCCTCGACACCACCCCCGAGAAGTCGGGTCCGCCCAAGCCGCTCCGGCGCCTCTTCGGCTACCTCCGTCACTCGCCCAGCCGCCTGGCCGCCGTCGTCGGGCTGAGCTTCGTGGGCACGCTGCTGGCCCTCATCCCGGCCGTCCTCGTCGGAAGCATCATCAACGGTCCGATCACCGACGGCGACACCGACGCCCTGCGCACCGATCTGATCGTGCTCTTGGTGCTGGCCGTGGGCGGCTTCGTCGCCATGTGGTACGGCGGCCGTGTACTGGCGGTGGCGGCCCAGGACGCCATGTACCGCCTGCGGCGGGAGGTGTTCGAGCACACGCAGACGCTGTCCTTGCGCTTCTTCGACCGCCAGCCCATCGGCGACCTGATGAGCCGCATCACCAACGACCTCGACTCCGTGAACCAGCTGTTCGACAAGGGCCTCTATCCCGCCATCAACTCCGTCTTCACGCTCGTCATCACCACGGTGCTGATGTTCATCGTCAGCTGGCAGCTCTCGCTCGCCGTCATCCTGATCGCGCCGATCGTCCTGCTGATGATGCACATCACGTCGCGCTACTCGGGTCCGGCCTTCGCCATCCTGCAAGAGCGAACGGGCGCGCTCAACGGCGCCGCCGAGGAGCTCATCACCGGCGACCGCACGGTGAAGGCGTACCGCGTGGAGACGCGGGCGCAGGCCCGGCTGGAACAGCTCAGCGCCGAGGCTCGAGAGGCGGGCACCAGGGCCAACTTCGTCGCCCTGACGGCCACGCCGCTGTCCGCCATGTTGTCGAACCTCGACGTCGCGCTGGTCGCCCTGGCCGGCGGATGGCTGTCGCTGCGCGGCACGATCGACGTCGGCACCGTCGCCTCGTTCTTCATCTTCGCCCGGACGTTCAGCCGGCCGCTGAACCAGTTCGCCCAGATCCTGAACATGGCCCTCCAGGCGGCGGCGGGCGCCACGCGCGTCTTCGAGATCCTCGACGAGAAGCCCGAGATCGTCGACCGGCCCGACGCCGCCGACATCACGCAGCTCGACGGCTTGGTGGAGATGGACCACGTCGACTTCTCGTACGTGCCCGGGGTGCCGATCCTGCGCGACGTCAGCCTGACGGCTCGACCCGGACAGAAGATCGGGCTGGTCGGGCCCACCGGTGCGGGCAAGAGCACGATCATCAACGTCATCACGCGCTACTACGACATCGAGGCGGGCGACGTACGGCTCGACGAGGTCAGCATCTACGACGTGACCCAGCGCAGCCTGCGGGAGCGGGTCGGCATGGTGCTGCAGGAGCCCTATCTCTTCTCCGACACCGTGATGGCCAACATCCGCTACGCCCGCCTCGACGCCACCGACGAGGAGTGCATCGAGGCGGCCAAGGCGGCGAGCGCCGATGCCTTCATCGCGACGCTGCCGAAGGGGTACGACACGGTGCTCGCCGGCGGCGGGTCGAACCTCAGCCAGGGGCAGCGACAGCTGATCACCATCGCCCGCATCATCCTGGCCGACCGGCCCGTGTTGATCCTCGACGAGGCGACGTCGAGCGTCGACACGCGCACCGAGAAGAAGCTGCAAGAGGCGCTCACCGTGATGATGCGCGGCCGCACCAGCTTCGTGATCGCCCACCGCCTGTCGACCATCCGTGACGCCGACGTGATCGTGGCCATCAACGAGGGGCGGGTCGTCGACGTCGGCAGCCACGACGAGCTGATGGCCGCGGGCGGGTTCTACCACGACCTCTACATGAGCCAGTTCCGAGGCGACGCTGCCCCGGCGGCGGTGTGAGGAGCATCTCGCTCAACCGATGACGGCGGCCACGATGCCGCCGAGGAGCAGCCCCGCGCCGAGCCCGGCGGTGACGTCGAGCGGGTTGTGGGCGCCGACGTAGACGCGCCCCAGCATCACGAGGATCACGGCGAGGAGCGGCGCCCACCACCAGGCGGCCGGCATCGCCGGCGCGATCACCGTGCCGATGGCGGCGACGAGGATGATGTGGCCCGACGGGAAGCTCGGGCCCGTCTTGGGCACGTCGCCGCGGAGGATGGCGCCCTCCTCGCTCGTTCCCGGCCGCTGGCGTACCGCGAGGAAGTCCTGCATGCGGTGGCGCACGATCCGTTCGACCACGACCTTGAGCAGCATCGCCAGGACCACACCGACGGCGATTCCGATGTCACCCTGGAACAGAGCGATGGCGAGGCCGACGGCCGTGCCCACGACGAGGTTCCCGAGCTGCATCGGGAGCCACAGGATCGGATACAGCCCGTCGGGCAGCTGGTTGACGGCGTGGAAGACGCGCGCCTCAGCCGGGCTGATCGACGGGCGGCGTGCCGCCGCGACCGAGAGCGACAGGATCAGCAGCCCGCAGGCGGCGACGACCAGCCACCACAGGTTCACCGGCGACCGTCATCGACCGTCGAGCGCACCGGCATCCACGGCGCGGGACAGCCGCGCCCGCACGTCGTCGAGCAGGCCCGGCCACGCCGTCAGCGCCGTCCGCGTCGCTCCGCTCAGTGCCCACCGATGGAGGCGATCGACGGCCCGGCCCAGGGTGACCGGATCGACGGTGGCGACGGCCTGGGCCACGGCTCGCTCGGACCCGACGTAGGCACTGGACGAGGCCAGCAACTCGGCCACGTCGGTGGCCAGCAGGACATCCGACGCCGACAC
>DASXAI010000726.1:0-2341 GCA_036406775.1 Acidimicrobiales bacterium | reverse complement strand
CGACTTCCCCGATCGCGTCCTGTCGTTGGTGCTCATCAGCACCTCTCCTGCGATGCCCGGGGACCGGGACCTCCCACCGCCGACTGATGCGTTCTCACAGTTCGTGAGGGCGGCCAAGGTCGACTGGTCGAACCGCGAGTGCGTCGTCGACCACCTGGTCGACTACTCCCGCGTCCTCGCCGGCGAGCAGCGCGACTTCGACGAAGCGGCGGCGCGCGACCTCGTGCAGCACGACGTCGAGCGAGCGCGGAACTTCGCCTCGCTGCAGAACCACGACCTCATGTCCGACGGCCGCAGGTCGCTGCCACCCTTGTCGTCGATCAGAGCACGCACGCTGGTCATTCACGGCACCGTCGATCCGATGTTCCCCCTCGCTCACGGCCAAGCGCTCGCCGACGAGATCGCCGGGGCGGCGCTGCTCCCGCTCGAGGGCGCCGGCCACGGCCTCGACCGAGCGGACTGGGACACCATCGTGTCGGCTGTGGCCGAGCGCACGGTCCCGCGACCCTCGTAGTGGAGACGATGGGACTCGAACCCACGACCCCCTGCTTGCAAAGCAGGTGCTCTAGCCAGCTGAGCTACGTCCCCTCGGGGAGGGACCAGCGTACGGCAGGCGGCACTGCCCCCTCACCACAGATCGAGCGCGCAGGGGTGGTCGCTGAGCGAACACCCGTGCGCGCTCGTCGCTGAACGCGAGGTGAGAGCGGGCCGTGGCGGGATCAGATGCGGGCGCCGTGGCGGCCGCTGATGCGGCCCCGGGGCTGGACCATGCGGTACACGATGAGGATCACGATGCCGCCGATGATCGACCCGAGCAGGCCGGCGGCAGTGAACTCGCTGAACGTGCGGTGCGTGAACAGGACGGCGAGCACGCCCCCGACGAGGGAGCCGGCCAGGCCGAGCAGGAGGGTGCCGAGCAGCCCCATCGAGTCGCGGCCGGGAACGAGCAGCCGAGCGACGAACCCGGCGATGAGTCCGACGATGAGCCAAGCGATGATTGCCATGCGGGAGCCTCCTGGGGCTACTGGATGCCCCGGAGGTGTTCCCGGCCGCCGGGCGACTCAATCGTTCGGCGCTCTCAGCGCCAGTTGATGTGGCAGAAGCTGACCTTGGTGACGCCGATCTCGGCCGACGCGGGCGTGCGTGAGCCGGCCCGTGCGACCGCCGCCTGCGCCGCGCCCGTGCCAGCACCCGAGCCACCCGGCGGGCCGACCCACATGGGCGGGTCGCCCGCGGACGGCGAGACCACGGACCCGTACACCTTCTGGGGCGTGATCGTGAAGATGGCGTTGGTGCCGGACGCGGCCTCCTGGATCGACATGCGGTGCGGCGCCACCGGCGGCGCCCCGATGCCGATGCCCCGCCCGTGCAGCGCGGCGTTTCGCATGGCGTACATGGCGTGGAGGTAGTCGCCCTTCTGGAACAGGTTGGTGCCCTGCTTGATGTCGGCCTTCGCCGCCTTCACCTGGGCGGTGGTCGCGGCCGACGGCTTGGTGAGGCCGGCCGCGCCGTCCCGGAAGTAGGCGTCGGACAGCCCGTCCTGGGCCTGCTTCGAGTACTCGGCGGCATGGCCCACCATCAGCCGCTCCTGATCCACCACCTCGTACGTCCCGTACGACCCGGCATAGGTCGTCGGCGAGGCGCTGATGTCGTAGAGCCACTTCAGCATCTCGTAGTAGTAGTGCCACTGCCCGTCGCTGCTCGCGCCCACGGTGATGGCGCCGTCGTGCGGATGGTTGACGCCGAGGAAGTGCGCAGCCTCGTGCTCCATCGTGTACGTCAGGCCGTAGTCGTGGCGGAACGTGTCGGGCACACCGTTGCAGCCGGGCGCGGCCGCGGCCGAGTGCGCGCAGTCGATGGCCATGGCCGGCACGAGCGTGTCGTTCACGTTGTCGAACTGGCCCCAGCCCTCACCGCCGTTGGAGTTCTCGGCGATCCCGCCGACGACGAGCGGAAGGGCGACGTTGTAGTCCTTCTCGAACATGATGTTGACGATCGGGACCGTGAAGGCGCCGTCGTACAGCGGTGCGTACTCGGGGCGGTGGTGGTCGATGTAGTCGCGGATCAGATGCTGGTTCACGGCGTAGGTCGGCACGTTGGCGCCGTCGATCGAGATGAGCTCGCCGCTGCCGTTCGCCTTGCCGTCCTCGATCGCCTGCTGCAGTCCGTCGGGCGTCTCGAGCCCGCTCGAGCCGTCACACTTGGGGTCCGGGACCTGTGAGACCAGCCCGCCGGTGAGCTGGCCGACTTGGGTCGGGTTGCCGACGATGACGGCCCGGTTGGCGGCGCAGCCGAGCGTGCGCGTCTGGGCCGGGCCGGGCTGGAAGTTGGCGTAGGGCGC
>DASXAI010000725.1:0-3164 GCA_036406775.1 Acidimicrobiales bacterium | reverse complement strand
GGCTCAAGCTGTCGCCGGAGAAACGCACGCGGCCGGGCCGCAAGCAGGTCTGGCGCTCACCCGACGAGGACGTGCTGGCGCTGGCGTCGGAGCCGGGCCCCGCCGGCGCCCGCCCGCTCTTGGTCACCGTGTTCGACGGTGCGCCCCTCGAGACCGTCGGCACCCTCGCCGACGCCCGGGTCCGGTGCGCCGCTTCGCTGGCGGCGTGGACGGGCGAGGCGCCGGCCTTGCACATCAGCGACGGTCTCGCCCGCCTCACCGCCGAGGCCGCCGGTGAGGTGACCCTCTGAGCGGCAGGGGGCGCCAGGTACGATCCGCCGCCGTGCCGGAGCGGATCGGAGTGTTCGGTGGCACGTTCGATCCGCCGCACGTCGGGCACCTCGTGACCGCCGTGAACGTCCGCTACGCCCTCGATCTGGACCGGGTGTTGCTCGTGGTGGCCAACGTCCCGTGGCAGAAGGAGGGCCAGCGCGACGTGAGCCCGGCCGACGAGCGCTACGACCTCGTGCGGGCGGCCGTCAAGAATGTGCAGGGCCTGGAGGCCAGCCGCATCGAGCTCGACCGCGGCGGGCCGAGCTACACGGCCGACACGCTCGATGAGTTGCACCGGCGCCATCCCGGCGCCGAGCTGTTCACGATCCTCGGCGAGGACGCCGCGGCCGGCATCGAGACGTGGGAGCGCTACGACGAGGTGCTCGAGCACTCGACGCCGGTCGTGGTGGAGCGGCCGGGCTGGCACGTTCCGCTCCCCGAGGGCATCGACTGGGTCCGGGTCGAAGTACCCCACCTCGAGGTGTCGAGCACCGATCTGCGCACCCGGGTCGTCGACGGTCGGCCGCTCGACTACCTGTTGCCCCGGGCTGTCATCACGTACATCCGCGAGCACGGGCTCTACGGCGTGCGCGTATGACCGAGGCGCCCGCGCCCCCTGTCGAACGGCCGCCGAAACCCCGTCGTACCGCGACCAACACCCGCCGGCTGCGCACCGGCGCCATCGCACTCATAGCTGTGGCCGTGGCCGTCGCCCTGCCGCTGCTCGTCGTCAAGGCGTCGCGCACCATCGCCAACAGCAAGGCCGGACGCACTGCGACGACGGTCCCGCCGCCCACCGCCACCGTCCCCGACACGCCCGCCGCGTTGTTGGTCGAGGTGGGCCCGGACGGCACCGTCGGCGGCCTCACGGTGCTGGGCCTCGACGCGTCGGGCCGCGGCGGCGGCGTCATCGTCGTGCCGGCCGGCACCGAGTGGTTCGTCGCCGGGGCCGCCCACCCCGTACGGCTGGCGTCGGCGTTCGACAACGGTGGCGGCCTGGCGGCGCAGCGGGAGGCGGTCGAGGGCGTACTGGGTATCACCACGTCCGTGGCCGAACAGGTCGACGAGCAGGGACTGGCTGCGCTGCTGGCGCCCTACGCTCCGTTGCACGTGAAGCTCGATGACCGGGTGCTCGACACCGACAGCACGGGACAGGAACGGGTGCTCTACCCGGCCGGTCCCGTTGATCTCTCCGCCGCCGAGGCGGCTCACGTGCTGCTGGCCAAGGGGCCGAACGAGAGCGAGGTGGCCCGCCTGGCCCGCACGGTCGCCGTGTGGGACGCCGTGGTGGCATCGCGCCCCAAGACAGTGGCGACGACCACGACGGTGGCCGGGCCCAGCGGGGCGTCCTCGGTGAACGGTGACACCGACCAGCCGGTGACGGTGGCGGCGCAGCTCGGTGCGATCGCTGGAGGCGACGCCAGCGTCCATCAGTTGACGGTGCGGCCCGTCCTCGATGCCGTCGAGAATCCCGACGGCGTCGACCTCCTGGCGCCCGACAACACGAGCCAGAAGCTGTTGACCGCCGAGGTCCTGCCCGGCGCCATCTCCCCGGCCAACAGCAACATTCGGTTCCGGATCGTGAACGCCACGGGCGACCCCGCAATGCTGGCGGCGGCGGTCGGCCGCCTGGTGTTCGTCGGGGCCAACGTCATCATGGTGAACGAGGCGCCGACGCCCACGAAGGAGACGGTGATCCAGTACCAGGACGAGAGCCGCAAGGCGGAGGCGACGCGCTACATGCCGGTGGTGGGTCCGTCCGTGGTGCGGCTCACCACCGACCGGATCGATGGCATCGACGCGACCCTCGTGTTGGGGCAGGATTTCGCCACGTTCATCGAAGCCGAGGACGCCAAGGCCGCCGCCACGTCGACCACCACGACCGTCGCCTCGCCGACCGCTTCTTCGCCGACCGCTTCTTCGACGCCCGCAACGCCCGTGACCCCCCCGACCACCACGTAGGAGACAGCACACCTCTGTGACGATCACCAAACGCGTCGACCGTGACGTCGTGCTCGAATGGGCCAACGCCGCCGCCGCCGTCGCCGACGACAAGCAGGGCTTCGACACCACCGTGCTGGAGGTCGGAGCTGTGATGGGCATCACCGATTTCTTCGTGATCACGAGCGGCTCCAACAGCCGCCAGGTCCGCACCATCGCCGAGGAGATCGAGAAGCGTCTGAAGGACGTCGGCATCGGACCGCCGCGCGTCGAGGGCCGTTCCGATCTCACGTGGGTGCTGATCGACTACGGCGATCTCGTGGTGCACGTCTTCCTCGAGGAGACGCGTCGCTTCTACGACATCGAGCGCCTCTACCGAGACGTGCCCGTGATCGACTGGCGCGCCGCCGCCTCGTAGCCCCGCCTCCCTTCCTCCCTCCCTTCCTTTCCGCCGATGTGACGGTTTTGCACCTCTGGCGTGCATTTCCGTCACATCGACGACGAGACATGCGGCCGACGCCCGACTCCGACGCCCCCGCTGGTAGTGTCTTCACCTCGCTGGGGCTGTAGCTCAGTTGGTAGAGCGCTTCCATGGCATGGAAGAGGTCAGGGGTTCGATTCCCCTCAGCTCCACAGAAAAGCCCTGGTCAGCCGGTGGCGGCCCTCGTGCCGGAGTCGGCCTCCTCGGCCGCCTCCAGCAGGGCGATCGTGTCGGGCGAGAGCAGGCCACCCTCGCGGCGCACCTCCTCTTGCTTCTTCATGAACACTCGGCGATACGTCTCGTCGACGTCCGCGGCGCTCGTCGGTAGCTCCATGTCGTGGGCATTCGGTCGTCGGCACCTCCAGTCGGCGATCACGAAGATCTTCTCCAAGAGACTCGCGTCTCTCGACCCGACGGTGTGGTTCAGCAC
>DASXAI010000724.1:0-2572 GCA_036406775.1 Acidimicrobiales bacterium | reverse complement strand
GCCGTGCGGGCCCACGTCGCCGACCATCTGGCGCCGTTCAAGGTGCCCGAGGCGCTCTACGTGGTCGACGAACTACCCCGCACGCCCACCGGCAAGGTCCAGAAGTTCCAACTCCGCCAATCCCTCCCGTCGACGTGACGGAAACCGCCAACAGTTGTCGAAAACCGTCACATCGGCGAGGGCGAGAGGAGGGGGGCGCCCACGCGGGCGACGGCCACGCTCGTGAGGCGGCCGTTGCTGGCATCGCGCACCTCCACTCGCACGGTGTCGCGAGTGAGGTGGCGGGCCGACGAGCGGGCCGGGCCGGTGCGGACGGCCGACAGGAAGCGGATCTGCAGATCATCGACGGCGCGCCCTGATAGCGTCTCGGCCGCCAGCTCGGCCACGAGGGCCACGGCCCCGCCCTGGATGGTGCCGGCCGGCTGGAGCACGTACGGGTCACGGTCCATCTCGATCACGCCGGGCGCCAGGACGCGGGCGCCGAGGGCATCGGCGAACGGGCGCTCGAAACGGGTGTCGCTCCAGTCGCGCTCGCTCGGCGGCAGCGGGATGACGTCCTGGGGTCGGGGCGACGCCATGAACGTGAGCTCGGAGAGCGCCACGGGCTGCTCGTGGCCGGCGGCGTTGAACCACACCTCACCCACCACGATGGTGCGGCCCGCCTTGAGCACGCGCCCGACCATCGTGAGGCGATCGGCGGCCACGCTCGCCAACGAGTGGACGGTGAGGTCGACCGTCATGCCCACCCGCGGCGCCGTGGCCTGACTGGCGAGGACGCCGAGGAGCACGTCGGCCACGGTGGCGAGCACAGAGGGCCGCACGGTGGTGGTGCCGGGCACGCACAGATGCGGCTGCACCAGCAGCTCGCCCGTCACGTCGTCTCCGGCCGCCCGGTGCGTGAACCCGATGTCGGTGATGAACATCCGGTCCCGGGCCCACATCGGGTCGGTCACAGCACGGCGCCTGCCGGGCGGTTGGCGGCATCGGCCGAGATGGCCCGGACCATGCCGTCCTGGATGAACGACGCCACGAGCCGGCCGTCCTGCGTGAACACGTGGGCGCGGCCGTAGGTGCGGCCCCGGCCCGCATAGGGCGCCTCGTGGGCGAGCAGCATCCACTCCCCGGCCGAGACGGGCTCGTGGAACGTCAACGTGTGGCTCACCACGCCGGTCGACAGGCTCACGTGGGCCATGCTCTGGCTGATGCCCGGGTGGGGCCGCATGGCGGTGCCGATGAGGAAGCCGTCGGTGGCGTAGGCGAGGAGCTCCTGGTTGCTGAGGCCGTCGTCGGGGGCGCCGACGAACCGGATCCAGACCGGTAGCTCCGGCGGCCCGACGTCGTCGGGATCGGAGACGTCGATGTCGCCGGCGATCGAGATCTGCCACTCCTCGAACTCGAACGACCGGGCCTTGGCTTCGTCGGGCGGCGGCACCTCCGGCGCGGGGACGCCGTGGCGGATGGCGTCGGGCTCGGGCGCGTGCAACAGGACGAGCGAGCGAGCACAGAGCCGGTCGCCCTGGCGGACGGTGATCGTGGTGCTCCCGAAGGAGCGGCCGGAGTGCATCGTGTCGACGTCGATGTCGACGGGGGAGCGCATGTCGCCGCCCCGGGCGAAGATGGCGTGCACCGTCTTCACCTCTTTGCCCGGCTGCGACACGGTGGCGGCCGCAATCGTCTGGCCGAGCAACTGGCCGCCGAAGATGACGTCGCGGCCGTTCGGCGCGTTCTGGCCGACGAAGCGGCCCTCGCCGACGGGTTCGAGGCGGAAGGAGGCCAGCAGATCGGCCAGATGGGCCAGCTCGCTCACGACGCCAGCCCGAGCAGCTCGACCATGTTGGCGCCCATCACCCGGCGCACGTCGTCGTCGGGCAGGCCGTCGAGCTCGTCGACGAACGAGATCGGATCGGACATGCCTTCGGGATGGGGATAGTCGGAGCCGAAGATGACGTGGTCGGCGCCGAGCAGCTTCACCAGCCCGACCGGGTTCTCCTCGTGGAACGGGTGCACGTAGAGGTTGCGTTTGAACGCGGTGACCGGGTGCTCCGGGAACTCCTGGGGCATCTTGCTGTACACGGCCTCGAACTTGCGTAGCAGCGACGGCACCCACTCGCTGCCGTTCTCCACCAGCGCGATCTTGAGCGTGGGGAACCGTGTGAGCACGCCGTGGCAGACGAGCGACGTGACGGCGTCCTCGATGGCGCGGTGCCCCATGGCCACGGCGCTGAACGCCGTCGGCCGGAAGGCCAGGAACTCGCCGCGGATGCCTTCCCACTCGTTCGTGTACCGCGTGTAGCCACTGTCGGACGCGTGGAGCGTGACGAGCACGCCGAGGTCGACGACGCGCTGCCAGAACGGGTCGAACTCGGGCAGGGCGAACGAACGCGTGCCGCGCAGCCCGGGAACCGGCGCCGGGCGGATGAGCACGACGCGGGCGCCGTGATCGACGACCCAGTCGAGCTCTTCGATCGCCTTGTCGACGATCGGCATGGTGATGACGGGCGTCGGGAAGATGCGGTCCTCGTAGGCGAAGGTCCACTGCTCGGCCATCCACTCGTTGAGAGCGTGGATGACG
>DASXAI010000723.1:0-8670 GCA_036406775.1 Acidimicrobiales bacterium | reverse complement strand
CGATGCAGAGCGATTCGTCGCCGCCGCGCTCGAGCGGTGGGGGCAGGTGGATCTGCTTGTCAACTCCGCAGGCGGATTCAGAGGCCCGAGCCCGAATCCGATTTGGGAGATGTCCGAGGACGACTGGGAGGTGACGATGGGTAACAACACACGCGGCGTGTTCCACTGCACGCAGCTCGTCCTCCCATCGATGATGGAGCGGCGGGCAGGGAAGATCGTGAACATCGCCTCGACGTCGTGGGCGGGCGACGGATTCCTCTCGCACTACAGCTCGTCCAAGGCGGCCGTCGTCGCGTTCACACGCTCGTGCGCTCATCAGCTGGCGCCGTACAACATCAACGTGAACGCCGTTGCCCCGGGCTACACGCGCTCGGCCGTGCAAGCGCCTGGCGCGTTCGAGCGATTCGACACGTCGAACGTCCCGCTCGGGCGCGCCAACGAGCCGGACGACATCGCGGACGCAGTCCTGTTCCTGCTCTCGGACCAGGCGCGCAACATCTCCGGTCAGCTGCTCACCGTGGCTGGTGGGTCCAATCCTTCGCTCTAGGTGGGCATTGCGTGTCAGAGGGGGGGACGAACCCCCACCCGGTTGACCCGGACGAGACCCTCAACGTACTCCCTACCGGCGGATAATCATCGGCTGAGCCGAGGCGTGCCCAGGGACACGACAGACTGGAGCCGACGAGCGCACCGACGCCCTCAACGGAAGGAGCATCATCATGACGACCCCACCTGAGACTGCGATCCTCGCCGGCGGGTGCTTCTGGGGGGTGCAGGAGCTGATCCGCAACCGGCCCGGGGTGATCTCGACGCGGGTCGGCTATACGGGCGGGGAGACACCCAACGCCACCTATCGCCGTCACGACGGCCACGCCGAAGCCATCGAGATCGTGTTCGACCCCGAACAGCTCTCCTATCGCGATCTGCTCGAATTCTTCTTCCAGATCCACGATCCGACGACGAAGAACCGCCAGGGTGGCGACATCGGAACGAGCTACCGGTCGGCCATCTTCTACACGTCCGAGGAGCAGCGCCGAGTCGCAGAGGACACCATCGCGGATGTCGACGCATCCGGCTTGTGGCCCGGCAAGGTCGTCACCGAGGTCACACCGGCCGGCCCCTTCTGGGAAGCCGAACCCGAACACCAGGACTACTTGCAGCGGTACCCCGCCGGATATACGTGCCACTTCGTCCGGCCGAACTGGAAGCTGCCACGGCGGTCCGAGGCCACGACGACCTGACGGTACGCCCGCGGCCGGCCGTTCCCGCCAGCCCGCCGTTCCACCTTACGACACGACCGCTCTACTATCAGAGACGGCGACCCGAGGAGGGCACTTGGACGGCATCCACGACATGGGTGGCACACAAGGGTGGGGAACCGTCGAGATCGACCCTGACGAACCCGTCTTCGCCGAGCCGTGGGAAGCCAAGGCGTTCGCGTTCGGCGCCATGTCGCCGCGGTTGTCGGGCACCAACCTCGACGCCTTTCGCCACGGCATCGATCGCCAGCATCCCTCCGACTACCTGGCCGACGGCTACTACGGCCGCTGGCTGAACTGCGCCGAGATACTGCTGGTCGACAGCGGCGTGCTGGCACCGGGAGCGGTTGAGGCCCGGGCGCGCCGGCTCCGCGGCGAGGGCGTCCAGGAGCCGGCGGACCCGACGCCCAACAAGCCCGACTACCAGCCCACCGCGGCGGGGTCGCTGCGGGAGATCACCGACCCACCCAAGTATTCCGTCGGCCAGCGGGTGCGGGCCCGCTCCTGGTCACCGAGCAGCCATACGCGTCTCCCCCGCTACGTCCGCGGGCATCTCGGCACGGTGGCGGCGCTCCATCCGGCGCAGGTGCTCCCCGACACCCATGCCCACTTCCTCGGCGAGAACGCACAGCACGTCTACGCCGTTGCGTTCGACGCCACCGAGTTGTGGGGTGCCGATGCCGAGCCCTTCGTGCTCACCATCGATATGTACGAGAGCTACCTGGAGCCCGCATGACCAGCCCACTACGCCCATGACGGCCGACCGAAGGCCCAGCGACTATCCCGACGCCGCGCTGCGCGCCGAAGCCCTCGAGTCCCTGCTCGTCGAGCGGGGCCTGATCGATCCCAAGGTGGTCGACGGGCTCATCAGTCGTTACGCGACGGACGTGGGTCCGATGAACGGAGCAAAAGTTGTGGCGCGGGCGTGGAGCGACCCTGAGTACAAGGGCCGGCTCTTGGCCGATGGCACGTCCGCGATCGGCGAGCTCGGCTTCAGTGGTCCACAGGGTGAGCACATCGTGGTGCTCGAGAACACGCCCGATGTCCACCATGTCGTCGTGTGCACCCTGTGTTCCTGCTACCCCTGGCCCGTGCTCGGCCTTCCCCCCGACTGGTACAAGGATCCGGCCTATCGGGCCCGGATGGTGCGTGAACCGCGCACCCTGCTGGCGGAGATGGGCCTGGCCCTCGACGAGGACGTTCAGATCAAGGTCTGGGACAGCAGCTCCGAGGTCCGCTACTTCGTGCTGCCTGAGCGCCCGGCGGGCACCGACGAGATGTCGGAGGACGAGCTGGCCACCCTGGTCACCCGGGACGCCATGGTCGGTGTCGGTCGGGTCGCCGAGCCCATCGAATGACCGTCGGCGAGCGGGTTCCCGTCGAGCTGGACATCGACGGACCGTCGGCGCCGCCCCGCGCCAACGGTGAGCTCGTGTTCAGCGAACCGTGGGAGAGCCGTGTCTTCGGCGTGACCGTCGCCCTCCATGAACACGGCGCGTTCCCATGGGACGAGTTCAGAGACGAGCTCGTCGCCGCCATCGGGCGGTGGGAACGCGACAGCCCCGACTCCAGTGACTACCGCTACTACGAGTGCTGGCTCGAGGCACTTCAGTCGCTCCTGGCCCGGCGTCGGATCGTCGGGCCGGACCAGCTGACCGACCGGGTCAGCGTCCTCCGGGCTCGGCCCGCCGGCCATGATCATCACCACATCGACGAACCCGAGTCTTGACGCCGGTGGGTGAGGTCCGCCGGACTGAGCCCGTGGAAGCCGATTGGCTCGGCGGCTATCACGCCTCTGTTTCGGTTCGGCAGTTCACGGTCGACGTCGACGAGCCTCCATCCGTCGGCGGTACGGACCAAGGCCCGATGCCCACCGAATACCTGCTGATCGCTCTGTCGTCGTGCTACGCACTGGCCATTGCCCATGTGGCGCGACGCGATGGAATCGAGCTCGGACCTTTCCGCGTCACCGCCCAGGGCGTCTACGACGGCCCCTGCTTCGCGTCGTTCGAACTCATGGTGCGCACGGTCGGCCCAGCCCCGCCCGAGCTGGGCGGCCTGCTGCAGAGGGCGCGTCGGGTGTGCTACGTGTCGAACACCTTGGCCCGCTCGGTTGACGTCGTCGCCCGGATCGTGGACTGAGCGTCAGACCGTCCAGGTGTTGATCTGGAAGGCCCCCGCCCGCCAGGCAGTGAGGGCCGAGTCGAGCACGTCGAGAGGATGGAACGCCTTGACACCCGGAATGAGATCGTCCTCGCGGAAGCCGTACAGAGCGCCCATGGCGAAGCGGCAGGCGTAGATCTTGGCGCCTTCCTTCAGGAGCGTCTTGATCTGATTGTTGATGGCCATGTGGCCGGGAAACGCCTCTTGCCCGACGGCTGGGAACCCGCGGGTCCCGGAGGCCAGCAGCACGCCCGGCCCGTAGAGGATGATGCTGACGTCGAAGCCCTTGCGCACGAGCCGGGTCGATGTCAGGAGATTCACGAGCGCCACCGAGCCCTCGTACGGCACCGTGTGGATGAAGACGAACGCCTTCTCGCCCGGGTTGGCCTTGATGTCCTCGAACACCTTCTCGTCGGTGTCGAAGAGCACCTCACCTTCGTCAGGAATCGGGTTGTTGATGGTCTTGGGCATTGATCCTCCCTTGGTGGTGACGAGTCGGGCGACGAGAAGCGCTCACACGGCCGGGCCGAGCGGTGATCGGGCCCGCTGGTGCCACGTCCGCCGGTGGCTGCCCGGCATCCGCTGCAGCACGGCTCGGCGCAGGTTCCACGGCAGGCGCTGATAGATGGGGACGAAGACGGAGAGGAAGAAGCGGTCTCTCGGCCGTCGCGTCGGCGCTGGCACGGTCAGCCCGTGCCGGCCGGCCACGCGTTGCTGGGCTGCGACCAGCAGATAGTGCTCGGCGTTGTGGCGCAGCCAGGTGGCCGGGGCCATCGGCTTACCGGCCCAACCGGCTGAGGCCGTTCTGGGCGGCGAGGGCGATCGGCTCGTTCAAGGCGCCGATCGGCGGTGAGTAGACGTTCTCCATGAAGGCGAGGTCGTCGAGCGTGATGCCCGTTTTCACGGCCATGGCCAGGAAGTCAGCGCGTTCCTTGATGCCCTCACCCCCGGCCATCTGGGCGCCGATCAAGCGGAGCGTGTCCGGCTCGGCGAGGAGCTTGACCTTGACCTTGCGCACCCCCGGGAAGTAGCGGGCCCTCGAGATGCCTTCGGCTTGGCCCATCACGTACGGGATCCCGAGGGCCTCGGCGGCCGTCTCGCCAAAGGCGACGCCACCGATCATCCAGTCTCCGGCCACCATGCCCCACGGGATGTACACGGGCTGGTAGGTGCGGTGGCCGCCGCCGGCGTTGATTCCCGCCACCTTGCCCTGGGCGTAGGCGTGGGAGCCGGTGAGGCCCTGCACGCCGACGTTGGTGACGCCCAGTGGAATCTCCGTGCAGTCACCGGCGGCGAAGACCTGGTCCACCGACGTCGCCATCCGATCGTCGACGATCACGCCGCCCGTCGACCCGAGTTTCAGCCCCGCCGCCTTGGCCAGCGCATTGTTCGGCACCTTCTTCGTGCAGACGACGGCCAGGTCGGCGTCGATGGATCCTTCCGACGTCTCGACGGCCCGGACCCGGGCTTCGCCGACGAACCCCTTCAGCTCCACGCCGAAATGCATCTTCACGCCGGCGTCGGCCCAAGCTTGATGGATCGGTTCGACGATGTCGGGGTCGGCCAGATCCGAGAGCGCCCATGGCCGGTGGTCGATCACGTGTGTCTCGATCCCGCGGTGAGCGAGCGCCGTGACCATCTCCAAGCCGAGGGGCGTCGCCTCGACGACGACCGCCGACTTCACGGAGTCGAGCACCTTGTCCCACTCCATGGCGCGGCGAATGTTCTTCACGTAGTAGAGACCTTGGAGATCGGTGCCCGGCACTCCCGGATCGGCGTAGTCGAACCCGGTCGCGACGATCAGCCGGTCGAACGGCTCGCGACCCTTCCCGGCGACGGTGACCGCCCCAGCGGCCACGTCGAGCTCGGTGACGGTGGTCTCGTAGCGAATGTCGATGCCCTGTTGGGCGTACTGCTCCTTGGTCGCGAGGAACAAGGCCTCGAAGCTCGGGATCTCCTTCCCGTGGACGTAGGGGATCCCGCACGGGCTGTAGGCGGCGTCTTCGAACTCGGTGAAGACGACCACTTCACCGCCAGGCATGGCTCCCTTGAACGCCCCGGCCGCACCGATGCCGGCCGCTCCACCGCCGACGATCACCGTCCGCGTTGCCATGCGGTCCTCCCTTCCCGTGGTTCTTCGAGCGCGAAGCCGGGCCGGTGGTCATTCACTATCGGCGACATCGTAGACACTTTCCTATGATGGGTGTACATGGCCCGCGAGAAGCCATCGCCGACGATCGCCCGGGGCGCCTTGTCCCCTCCCGTCTCGGATGCGGCTCCGTCGAGCGACGCGGGCACGGCGGCTTCCGCCGACAACGCCGGCGGTCTCGAACAGATCGTCAGCTCGATCGGGCCCAAGCTGCGAGAGCTCAGAGTGCAGCGAGGCCTGTCGCTCCAGCAACTCGCCGACCAGGCCGACGTCTCGGCCGCCGCCATCCACAAGATCGAACGCTCCGGCATGGTCCCCACGATCACGACGCTGCTCAAGATCGCGGGAGCCCTCAACCGGCCGGTCTCGTACTTCGTCAACGAGGACCCGACGGAGAGCCGACCTGTCGCCTTCATCCGGGCCGACGCCCGCCGGCCCGTCTTCACCGCCCACCAGGGCATCGACCTGGCCGGCATCTCCGGTCCGTACGGGCGCTTCTTCATGGCTGGCGCCGTGTCGGAGGTCCAACCGGGAGCCAACAGTGGCCATCGCCCGATGGAGCACCCGGGCGAGGAGCTCGTATTGGTGGTCGACGGCGTGTTCGAGATCGACGTCGACGGCGAGCGGTTCGTGCTGGAGCAGGGCGACGCGCTGCACTTCCGGACCGACCGACCTCATCGGTGGCGAAACCCCGGTGACGTGCCGATGAAGGCCATCTGGCTGGCGCTGCGGCCGTTCTGATCCGATGACGGCAACCGCGGCGTCACCCGAGGGCCGAAAAGCCGACGCGAAGACCGAGGAGCAGGTCGACTCCGGAGGTGTGGCCGAGGTCGGCGACGCGCTGCTGGTGGCGCCAGACGCCCTCGTCGTCGCCCGCCACCAGCGCCACGAGGAGGCGGTGAACGGGCTCGATCGATTGCCCACGCGCGGCCCAGGCGAGAAAGGCCCGGGCAATCGGATGGGTGCGGGCTGATGCGGCCGCTCGCCCCAGGCCGGCTGGGGCGGTGGCCAGCGCCAGCACGACGAAGGCGCCGGCCAGGACGTCGTCGCCGGCCGGAGTCAACCCCACGCCCCGCCCGGCCAGCGCGGTCACTGCCGTTTCGAGATCGCCCCGGACCAGCGCCACCCGTGCCTGCTCGATGACGGGGTCCCTGGCGAGGGCGGAGCGGCAGGCAAGTTCGAGCCGGGCCGGGGCGTGCTCGGCGATCGCCATCAACGCGGCCGGGTCGACGACCGGCCTCTCCCAGCGGGGCACATCGCCGGCGTCGACTCGACAACCGCCCACTGTGAGGCCGCCGCCGTCGACGACCAGCCGCTCGTTGACGTGTGTCACGGGCAGCGGGTCCACACGGAGATGGATCGGCCCCGACGGGACGTCGCGGGCCACGAGGGCGACGACGGTCTCGCCGGACTGCAGGTAGATCGCTCGCGTCGGCACCGCTACGACGCGGGCTGTCCGCGGGCGGCCGAGGAACTCGACCCAGGCCGCCCCGGCGTCGATCGGCCCCACCGGTCTAGGCGAGGGCATGGTCGAGGGCGAGCAGCGCGTGCTGAAAGCACTCGATCGGGGCCGTCGCCACGCCTGCTCCGACCTGCCCCGAACCGGCCGATGCGTGCAGGATGCCCGTCGTGATCTTCGGGGTGATCTCGAGCTCGACGACCTTGCGCACGTCGACGCCGAGAGGAGTTCCGCGCCCGTCGAGCGTCGGCAGCGTGAAGCGGCTGCTGCGAGCGGCGCAGATCAGGTCCAGCTCGGCCGTCATCGCGGCGGCATCGGCCAACGCACCACCCAGGAAGGCGGCCACCGACGGTGAGCCCGCGGCGGCCGAGCCGCCCAGACCGACGAGCTCGAGTACGGCGCTGTCACCGACGTCACGGGCACTCGACTCGGCGCCCTGGCCGGCGTAGTAGAGGGCCCGTCCGATCGGAGGTGCCGCGGCGCAGTGCCATTCCTCGGAGCCGGCCAGCTTCACGCCGAAGGCGCTGCCATTGCGGGACATCGTCGTGACGATCGAGGCATGGGGGACCTGCGCGGCCCAGCCGGTGAGGGACCGGGCGGCCGCCATCGCGGCCGTGAGGAAGAAGAGGTGGTTGGAGGAGAGGAAGCGGCCGACGTCGACTCGCGCCGGGTGGTCGGAGGCGATGAGGTAGGGCAGCATGCTGCGAAGGAACAGGTTGGTCGTGGCCTGGACGCGGATGTGGACGTCGTCACCCATGTGTACGCCCTGGGCCGCCAGGGCGAGAACGTCGACCGGGCCGTGGTCACGGAGGGCGGCGGCCAACACCGGACCGGCGGCGTAGGACAAGAAGCGGAGCCTCTCGATGGCGGCCGGCGTCTCCCGCCCGAACCAGGCCGTCTCACCGGGGCCCTGGTTCAGGGGGGCGAAGGCGTAGTTGTTCCCCAACGCGTTCTCCGCCACCCAGACAGGCTGCGATGGGCCGAGGGCCGTCACCATCGGAACGACGGTGTCGTGTTCGTTGGCAGCATCGAGCTCGATATCGCCGTGGCGCAGCGCGCGGTCGGCCTCCGCGGTGGTTGTCGCCCAGCCCTCGGCGACGACGGCGGCCCGCATCGATCGCTTCAGCGGATCGCACGCGTCGCCGTAGTCGATCCGCGGTCCGCAGTGCAGCAGCATCGATGGACCGAGGCCTGGTACGACGGAAGCGGCGGGGGCGACGTCGACGAGTCGAGGGTTACCCTCGTCGAGACGCCGGACGACCTCGGCGTTGGCTCGATCGATGACCGAAGCGCGGCGTCCATACAGACGGTTCAGGGTGGCAACGAGGCCGGCGTCGCCACCAGCAGGGATGCGCCAGTCGACGACGGCGACGGGCCGGCCCTGGGCGGCGACGGCCTCGGCGAACAGCGACAGGCCGATGTTCACGACGACAGCCGCATCCGGAAAGGCAGGGATCAGGTCGGTCGGGACGGTCTCGTTCATCGGCAATCGTTCGGCCGCACCCGGTCGGAGACGTCGGCCAATTGGCGCGCCCGCGCCCGCACATCGGCCTCGGCGGCGGCGAAGCCTGCGAGGCGGATCTGGGCCATACCAACGAGGTCGTCGACCCGACGCTCGATTTCATCGACCATGGCGTCGA
>DASXAI010000722.1:0-12353 GCA_036406775.1 Acidimicrobiales bacterium | reverse complement strand
CCACGGTCGCGCCTTCAGCCTCGCCTACTACGCGGGTGAGGAGATTCTCGCCGTCGCCACCGACGCCTACGCCCGGTTCCTCAGCGAGAACGCCCTCAACACCGGTGCCTTCCCGAGCCTGCGCGCCCTCCAAGCCGACGTGGTCGACATCGTCAACGGCTGGCTGCACGGAGGCGAGTCGGCGGCCGGCTTCATGACCTCAGGCGGCACCGAGAGCATCCTGCTCGCCGTGTTGGCCGCCCGCGAACGGGGTCGGGCCGAGCGCGGCGTCGGCGAGCCGAACATGGTGCTGCCGGCCAGCGCCCACGCCGCGTTCGAGAAGGCAGCGCACTACTTTGGCATCGAGAGCCGGCGCATTCCGGTGAGTGACGACTGGCGCGCCGATCCCGTGGGCATGGCGGCCGCCGTCGACGACGCCACCGTGCTCGTCGTGGCGTCGGCACCGCAGTACCCCCAGGGGGTGGTCGACCCGGTGGCGGCCATCGCCGCGCTGGCGGCCGCTCGGGGCATCAACTGTCATGTCGACGCGTGCATGGGCGGCGTCACCCTTCCGTACCTCGAGCGCCTCGGTCACCCGGTCGAGCCCTTCGACTTCCGGGTCGACGGCGTGACGTCGATGTCGGTCGACCTCCACAAGTACGCCTACACCGCCAAGGGCGCATCGGTCGTCTTGTACCGCGACAAGCAGCTACGCCGGTACCAGACGTTCGTCACCGAGAACTGGCTGGGCGGTGTCTACGGCTCCTCGGGCATCCAGGGCACGAAGTCGGGCGGTGCCGTGGCGGCGGCGTGGGCTGTGCTGCAGTACGTGGGCGACGACGGTTACCTGGCACTGACCGCCTCGGCCCGCCGCGCCGCGGAAGCGTTGGCAACGGCGATCGCCACCGTCGACGGCCTCGTGCTCCGGGCGTGGCCCGATACGACGCTCATCGCCTTCGGTGCCGCCGATCCGGGCGCGCTCGATGTGTTCGCGGTCGCCGACGCGCTGTGGGCCCGGGGCTGGTACGTCGATCGTCAGGGCCCGCCGCCCTCGCTGCACTGCACCGTCACCGCCGGTCACGAGGCGTGCATCGACACCTTCGTCGCGGCGCTGCACGACGCCGTCGACGAGGTCGGGCGCCGGCCCCGGCGGGGCGCGGCCGGGGCGTACGGCACCGTCGAGTGACGCCCGGCGATGAGTTCGCCGCGGGCGTGACGTCTCACGTCTGTGGGGCCGCAACCAGCCACCGTGGTGCTCTCGCGCGACGGCCGCGAGGTGGCGACATGGCCGATCGAGTTCCCCGATCCGGTGGACCTCGAGCTCGTCGACGGCCTGGCCCGGCTGCAGCTCACCGCGATGCAGCTCGGATGCACGATCCGTCTGCGCCACGTCCCCCGTGAGGTCGGTGAGCTGTTGGAGCTCGTGGGCCTGCTCGGGATCCTGACCGGCGGGCGCCTAGCCGTCGAGGTGGACGGGCAGCCCGAACATCTCGATCAGCCGCAGGTCGGGCGGGTCGACGTGGCCGACGAGGAAGTTGTGGTGCCCGACGATCCGGTCGCCTGACAGCTCGAGCACCTGCACCGACCACGGCCGCCAGCCGCCTTCGGGATCGATCCGGTAGGAGCCGAACGCCGGCGATCCGTTGGCCCCCGTGGGCACCAATCGCGAGCCCTTGCACCCGATGCCCTGGCCCAGAAACCAGGCCGCCACGTCCTCCGGGCCCCGCAGCCACAACGGGTACGGCGGCATCGACAGCACGACGTCGTCGCGTAGGAGGGCCACGAGCTTCGGGATGTCGTAGCGCTCGAACGCCTCCACGTAGCGGGAGACCGTGGCCTCCTGCTCGGCGTCGCCGGTGAACACGTTGGCGCTCTCGAGGTCGCACTCGGCCAGGGTGGCCCGGGCCCGCTGCAGGGCGCTGTTCACCGACGCCACCGTGGTGTCGAGCAGCTCGGCCACCTCGGATGCCTGCCAGCGCAGCACCTCGCGCAAGATGAGCACGGCCCGCTGGCGCGCCGGAAGGTGCTGGAGCGCGGCCACGAAGGCGAGCCGGATGCTCTCGCGTGCGGTCGCGACCTCGGCGGGATCACCGTCGGGGAGCACGCTGGCGTCGGGAATGGGCGTGATCCACGTCGCTTCGGGCATCGGGCCGCCGATGTGGGCCTCCGGGGTCCACGTCCCGCTCAGCTCCATGGGCCGGGCCCGGCGCTGGCGGCTGCGCAGCATGTCGAGACAGACGTTGGTGGCGATGCGGTACAGCCACGACCGCAGGGCCGAGCGGCCCTCGAAGGTGTCGTAATTCTTCCACGCCCGGATCATCGTCTCCTGGACGGCGTCGTCGGTTTCGAAGCCGGAGCCGAGCATCCGGTAGCAGTAGCCGGTGAGCTCCCGGCGGTACTGCTCCAGGTCAGGCAAGGCGTCGCTGGTCACACCATCGGGACGAGCAGGCACGGACATGCAGTCTACGAGCACGGGTGTGAGACGACTCCGGAGCCGCGAACTCATCCCTGACCAGGAGACTCGCCGGTGTGACCCTCGCCACGAGGCACCCGTACACTCGGATCATGACGACGATCCAGCCGATCGAGATCCCGACGTTCGCCACGGCCGACGACGACCGCCAGTACCGCAAGGCGCACCTCGCCGCCGCCTTCCGGGTCTGGGCCCGGCTGGGCTACGACGAGGGCCCGGCGGGCCACATCACCGTGCGCGACCCGGAACGGCTCGATCATTTCTGGGTGAATCCGTTCGGCATGCACTTCGGCATGATCTCGGTGAGCGACCTCATCCTCGTCAACCACCAGGGCGACGTGGTGGAGGGCGACTGGCCCGTCAACCGGGCCGCCTTCTGCATCCACGCCGCCATCCACAAGGCCCGGCCCGACGTGCACGCCGCCGCCCACTCCCACTCGCTCCACGGCAAGGCGTGGTCGTCACTGGGGCGCCTCCTCGATCCGCTCACCCAGGACTCGTGCGCCTTCTACGAGGATCACGCACTGTTCGACGACTACACCGGCGTGGTGCTCGAGGTCGAGGAGGGCGACCGCATCGCGAGCGCCCTCGGCTCCAAGAAGGCCGCGATCCTCCGCAACCACGGCCTGCTCACGGTGAGCGGCACGGTCGATGCCGCGGCGTGGTTCTTCATCGCCATGGATCGTTCCTGCCACGCCCAGCTACTGGCCGAGGCGGCCGGCACGCCGATCCCGATCGATCACCCGAACGCCAAGCTGACCCACAGCCAGGTCGGCAGCGACGTGGCCGGCTGGTTCGGCTTCCAGCCCCTGTTCGAGAAGATCGTGCGCGACGAGCCCGACCTGCTCGATTAACGGCGCCGAGGTGACGGTTTTCGACAACAGTTGTCGGTTTGCGTCACTTCGGCGCAAGGGAAGGGGTCGGATGGCCCTGCTCCGGGTGGGGTCGCGCCGGTAGACTGACGGTGCCGTCGACCCCAGCGGGAGAGCTGCGCAGGCAGCGCCGAAGGAGCAACCGCCCCGGAATCTCTCAGGCGAACGGACCGTTCGGGCGAGGCAACGCTGGAGGACAGCCGACAGCGGGGGTTGCCAGCTCGCCCGACCGCCGGAGGCCCCGATGCAGGACGACCCCAGCCTCACCACGTTGGAGGATCACGACGCCTTCGAGCGCCGCCACATCGGTCCTGACGACGCCGATCGGGCCGCCATGCTCGACGTGGTCGGTGCCGCTTCCGTCGACGCCTTGCTGGCGCGGGCCGTGCCGGCGTCGATCCGCGACGACGACCTGCCGATCGGGCCGCCGGCCACCGAGGCCGAGGTGCTCGGCCGGCTGCGGGAGCTGGCGGGCCGCAACCAGGTCAGCACGTCACTGATCGGCACCGGGTACTACGGCACCATCACGCCGCCGGTCATCCTCCGGAACGTCCTGGAGAACCCGGCCTGGTACACGGCCTACACGCCGTACCAGCCGGAAATCAGCCAGGGCCGGCTGGAGGCGCTGCTCAACTTCCAGACCGTCGTCACCGACCTCACCGGCCTCGGCATCGCCAACGCGTCGATGCTCGACGAGGCCACAGCGGCAGCCGAGGCCATGGCCATGTGCCGGCGCCTGTCGCGCCATCCCGGCGCCGTGTTCTTCGCCGACGCCGACACCCATCCGCAGACGCTCGCCGTGCTCGCCACCCGCGCCGAGCCGGTGGGGATCGAGCTCGTGGTGGGCGACATCGACACCGATCTCGACCCGGCGACGGCCTTCGGTGTCCTCCTGTCGCAACCCGGCTCGTCGGGACGGGTGCGGCCCGCCGGTGCCCTCGCCGCCCTCACCGAGCGCGTGCACACCGCCGGCGGCTTGGTCGTCGCCGCCACCGACCTCCTCGCCTTGATGCTGCTGGCGTCGCCCGGATCGTGGGGCGCCGACATCGCCGTGGGGTCGGCCCAGCGTTTCGGTGTGCCCATGGGCTTCGGCGGCCCCCACGCCGCGTTCCTCGCCGCCCGCGAGGAGTTCGCCCGCTCGCTGCCTGGTCGCCTCGTCGGCGTGTCCACCGACAGCGCCGGCCGGCCCGCCCTGCGCCTCGCCCTCCAGACCCGAGAGCAACACATCCGCCGTGAGAAGGCGACGTCGAACATCTGCACGGCCCAGGTCCTGCTGGCCAACATGGCCGGCCTGTACGCGGTGTGGCACGGACCCGACGGACTGGCGCGCATCGCCGAGCGGGTCCACCGGCTCACGTCCATCCTCGCCGCCGGCCTGCAGGCGGGCGGTGTCGACGTCGTCCACGACACATGGTTCGACACGCTGACCTTGCGAGTTCCGGGCCGGGCCGCGGCGGTCGTGGCGGCTGCCTTCGCTCGCGGCATCGACCTCCGGTCCGTCGACGCCGACACCGTCGGCCTCAGCCTCGACGAGACGACCACGCGGGCCAAAGTGGGAGAGCTGTGGTCGATCTTCGGCGTGAGCGCCACCGTGGCCGACCTCGACCGCGCCGCACCCGACGGCGTGACGGCGGGCGAACGGCGCACCAACGAGGTGCTCACCCACTCCGTGTTCCACCGCTACCACAGCGAGCACGAGATGTTGCGCTACCTGCGCCGGCTGGCCGACCGCGACCTCGCCCTCGACCGCACCATGATCCCGCTCGGCTCGTGCACCATGAAGCTGAACGCCACGGCCGAGATGATCCCGGTCACGTGGCCCGAGCTGGCCCACATCCACCCGTTCGCGCCGGCCGAGCGCACCCACGGCTACGCCGAGCTCATCGCCGAGCTCGAGGAGATGCTGGTGGCGATCACCGGTTACGACGCCGTCTCGTTGCAGCCGAATGCGGGGAGCCAGGGCGAGCTGGCCGGGCTGCTGGCGATCCGCGCCTACCACCGCAGCCGCGACGACCACCAGCGGACGGTCTGCCTCATCCCGTCGTCGGCCCACGGCACCAACGCCGCGTCGGCGGTGATGGCGGGCATGGAGGTCGTCGTGGTGGCGTGCGACCGTGACGGCAACGTCGACCTCGCCGACCTCCGCGCCAAGGCGGCGGACACTGGTGACCGCCTCGCCGCCATCATGGTGACGTACCCGTCGACGCATGGCGTGTACGAGGCCGGCATCACCGAGCTGTGCGCCATCGTGCACGAGCACGGCGGCCAGGTGTACGTCGACGGCGCCAACCTGAACGCCCTCGTCGGCGTGGCGCGGCCCGGCCGCTTCGGCGCCGACGTCAGCCACCTGAACCTGCACAAGACCTTCTGCATCCCCCACGGCGGCGGCGGACCCGGCGTGGGCCCGGTGGCGGTCCGCGGCCACCTGGCGCCGTTCCTTCCGGGCGACCCCCAGCACCCCGACGCCTCAGCCGTGGGACCGGTCTCGGCCGCGCCTTTCGGGTCGGCCGGCATCCTGGCCATCTCGTGGGTCTACATCAGCCTGATGGGCGCGTCCGGGCTGCGGCGCGCCACCGCCAACGCCGTCCTGAACGCCAACTACGTCGCCCGCCGCCTCGACGCCGCGTTCCCGGTGCTCTACACCGGCGCCCACGGTGACGTCGCGCATGAGTGCATCCTCGACCTGCGGCCCATCACCAAGGCCACGGGCACCACTGTCGACGACGTGGCCAAGCGGCTCATCGACTACGGCTTCCACGCCCCCACCATGAGCTTCCCCGTGGCCGGCACCCTGATGGTGGAGCCCACCGAGAGCGAGTCCAAGCGCGAGCTCGATCGTTTCTGCGACGCCATGCTCGCCATCCGAGCCGAGATCGATCGCGTCGGCACGGAATGGCCCAAGGACGACAACCCGCTCCGCTACGCGCCCCACACCGCCGAGGACGTCGTGGCCGACAAGTGGGACCACGCCTACAGCCGCGAGACGGCGGCCTTCCCCGTCCCCGGTCTCCGGGTCAGCAAGTACTTCCCGCCGGTGAGTCGCATCGATGCCGCCTACGGCGACCGCAACCTCGTCTGCGCCTGCCCGCCGATCGAGGCGTATGACGTGCGCGTCTAGTCCAAGAGCGCGACGGCAGGGTTTTCGTTTCGGCCGCAAGCGGCCGAAACCCAAGCCGCCGAATCTTTGCGGCCTCGCCCTACCGGCTCGGCCTTGGTGCCTGAGCCAGACGCGTGACGGCGCGCCGGGCCACGTACCGGCCGAGGGCCACGTACCCGTCGAACTGCTCGGTGGTGAGCCACTGGTCGACGGTGGAGTCGGCCGGGAAGGCGGGATGGTCGAGTGCGGCCCGGCGGGCCGCCGCCAGCGACGGGTCGGTGCAGACCTCGAACGGCAGGACGGCCTTCACCAGCACGAGGACCGTGCTCGGCGCACCAGGGACCTGCGGGTGGTGGATTCGAAGCGTCACGACGCAGTCGGGCGCCAGCCGGCCCCGTAACCCCTCACAGCCGGGGGGCGGCGTCACCGTCGGTGCGAACGGTGCCATGGCGGCGCCGAACACGGCGTCGTCCTCCAGGTCGACGGCGAACGGCGCGCCGGCGACGGGCGCGGCTTCCACTGTGGTGCCGAGGCGGTCCCGGGCGATGCGCAGACTGTGGCGGATCGATACCCCCATGCTCGCCGGGCCGCGGGCGGCGTCGTACGAGTCGCCGCTGGCGTCGCAGCAGAGGATGACCCGGCTGCGCCGAGCGAAGAGCGACAGCAGACCGAAGTTCTCCAGGTGGCCGCCGTCGCTGACGTAGACGAAGCGGTCCTCGAGGTCGAAGACGCCGAAGATCTCCTTCAACAAGTACGTGACGCGGCGCGTGCGGATCCACGGCTCGATCTCGCCGGGCCGCTGGTCGCGCAACCGGCGGACGTAGCGCGGGTTGGGCAGCCACACGCCCAAGCGGGCGTTGGCGACGGCGATGGCGGCGTTGGACCCGCCGGTGTCGAATGTCCCTTGCGAAGAGGCGATGGCGGCGCCCGACATGGCCACCGCCCCCAGCAGCGATCCCTCGCCCGCGTTCTCGCGGCCGAGGGTGGCCTCGAGGTCGACGGTGCGCATCCATCCCACGTCGGGCCCGCCCACGTAGTCGTGGGCGAAGGTGAACGTCCAGACCCGACGATGGCGGTCGATCCGCAGGTTCGACGTGTGGACGGCGCAGCACACGAGCAGCTTCGGTGATCCGGGCGTGGACCGGCCCCACATCGACATCGTGGTACGGACGTTGTACGGCAGTTGCTGGGCCGGCGCCCCTGGTCCCCGCCGAGTGGCCGAGAACGCCGATGCGATGCGCCGTTTGTAGAAGAGGTGGGGCGACCACAGCGTCTGGTCACCGAACGCAAACAGCGCGGCGAGGGCGAGGGCGACGATGGTCCACAGCCCGAGCTCGGGCACCCGCACGTCGAGCCAGTGGCCGAACACCATGACGGCGAGCGCGCCGAGGAAGCCGATGGCGGCGGGCACGCCGATCACGACGAACTGCGTCGTGAGCGTGCGCTCGTGGAGCCAGCGCCGCACCGGCTCGATCGTGAACACCACGAACAGCACCACGACGATGGCCGTCATCGAGATCACGAAGCGCAGCACCGGGCCGATCGACGGCCGGAGGGCGGCTCGCTGGGTCGTGGCCGCCCCGTCGAGCCAGAAGGCGGTGAGGCCCAGGGCGAAAGCGGCCAGGACCCACACCGGGAGGCTGGTTCGCAGCGGGCGCGAGAGGGCACGGGCCGGTCCGGCCGCGCTGAACGCCAGGGCCAGGCCGCCGAGCACGACGGCGGTGGCACCGGCGGCGACCAGCGGGACGTAGGCGCGGGCCAGGTCGGGGCCGCGCCAGCCGATGAGGAGCAAGACGATGCCGACGACGGCCGGTCCGATGGTGGCGATCTGGACGGCTCGGGCGACGTACGGTCCCCCACCGCCGGCTCGGGCCTGCCACAGCCCGCTGGCCAGGGCCAGCGCCACGAGAAACCCGACGGCGACCAGCGTCCCCCACCAGTAGCCGCTGGGCGCGCTCGGTGCGCCGGGTTCGCCGAGGGCGGGCGCGAAGGTGACCCAGCCGAGGGGCCGGGCGATGACGAACACGATGGCAGCGAGCACGGTGACGTTGATGGCGATCCCCACGAGGAGGCGGCCGATCCCGACCGCCGCTTCGCGCGGCGTGTTCCACAGGAAGTTGTGGTGCTGATGGAGGTAGTCGGTCTCGGGCTTGGTCTCGCCGTACGGATCGTCGAACGGGGCGCCCCGGGTCGCCAGGTCGTGCAGCAGCACCTGGCGGCCACCGCCGAGGTAGCCGCCGCCCGACACCGTCGCCATGTGGGAGGCGGTGGCCATGACGGTGGCGGCGCCGCCGGGGTACGGCACGGCCTCGAAGGTCTGTACGCAGCCCAGGCTGAAGGCGGCCGAACGGATGCCACCGCCCGACAGCGAGATGTCGACGCCGCCGGTGCCGTCGTCGGCCGGCAGGACGTACCGGTGGGCGAACGTGCTGGCGTCCTCGGCCTCCACCACGTCGACGAGGTCGGCCGGTGGCACCGCGGGCGCGTCGGCCGGGCCGAACCCCGGCGGCAGGCGGAACGTGGCCGGCACGACCGGACCGCCCGCCCACTGCACCAGCCGGGTGAGGGCGGCGACCAGCGCCACCAGCGCGTAGCCGGTCACCAACACCAGGAGGACGAACTTGGGCAGCGCCGCCGTCGTCGTCCGCACCGCCGCGCCGCGGTCGCCGTCGAGCATGGCTCGCAGGCCCGGATTCTCGACGAAGAGGTCGAGGGCGCCGGCCGCCAACGTGCCCGTGAGGGCGATCCAGCCGACACGGCGCAGGGCGGGTCGGTACAGCCGGCGTGTTCCGTAGAGGCACCAGAACGCGAGCGTGGCGACGTAGGCCACGATGAACCAGGTGTCGGTGTCGACGCCGTCGCGAATGCGCTGGCGCTGCGCGGCCGTCCAGCAGTCGAGGATGGCGCCGGCCCTCGACGCGTCGCCGGCGAGCTCCAACGCCACGATGCTGGGCGTGCGGCCCGACCACGCGCTCGTGGCGGCAGGGCAGGTGCCGAAGTCTCGCCCCGTCTCGATCGACTCGCCCGCGACGACGAGGAACACGCCGAGGGCAATGGCGACGACGACGAAGAGCAGCCGTCTCGTGCGTCTACCCCTTCTTCACGAACGGCGTCGGCACGACGCGCCCGCCGAGTGCCGACCCCCGCACGTCGACGACGACCGGTTGCTCCACGTCGACTTCGGGCGGCAGGAACGCCAGGGCGATCCCGTGGCCGAGCACGGGTGAGAAGTTCCCGCTGGTGACGGTGCCGGCCGGCCGGTCGTCGATCAGGACGGTCGAGCCTTCGCGCGGCGGGCGCCGGCCGTCGGTGGCCAGACCACGCACGCGGCGCGCCACGCCGCGGGCCCGTTCCGCCTCGAGGGCGGCCTTGCCCCGGAAGGCGGGCTTGTCCCAGCCCACCACCCATGCCAGCCCGGCCTGGAGAGGCGTGATGCCGGGGCCGAGCTCGTGGCCGTGCAGCGGCAGGGCCGCTTCCAGACGCAGGGTGTCACGGGCGCCCAGGCCGGCGGGCGCGATGCCGGCGGCCAGGATGGCCTGCCACAGGGCGGGCGCCGCTTCGGCCGGCACGTTGATCTCGACGCCGTCCTCGCCGGTGTAGCCCGTGCCCGCCGCCAGCGCGTCGATCCCGTCCCACTGGAACGGCGCCACCCGGAACCGACCGATGCCGGCCGCCGCCCCCGACACCGGCGCGAGGAGCCGGCGCGCCTCCGGGCCCTGCACCGCGATGACGGCCCGGCGGCCTGTGATGTCGTCACCGCCGATGGCGTCGAGGACCCGTGAGGTGTTGGAGGCGTTGGGCATGACGTCGAACCAGTCGTCGGCCACCCACCACACGATGATGTCGTCGAGCACGGATCCGTCGTCGTCGCAGAGGTGGGTGTACTGGGCCCGGCCCGGGCCGATCTTGCCGAGGTCGTTGGTGAGGGCGGCCTGCAACCTGGCGAGGGCGCCGGCTTCGGCGACGCGCACCGTCCCGAGGTGGCTCACGTCGAACGCCACGGCGTGCTGTCGGCACGCCAGGTGCTCGGCGAGCGTGCCGTCGGCGTACGACAGGGGCATCTCCCACCCGCCGAAGGCCACCATCTTGGCGCCCAGCCGGCGGTGCTCGGCGTCGAGGGGCGACCGCTTGAGGTCCTCCGTCACGGAGGCGGAGCGTAGAGCCCGCACTCGGCGTTCGTCGGCGGCGTGGGGCTTTGCCGTCCGCCGCCGGGCCGCGGGAGCACCGATTGTGGAGCGGAGCGACCAGGAGCCGACCGAAGAGAAGCGGAGGGCGGCGACCCAGCGTCAGGCCGTGGAAGCGGCGACGGCGTGTGAGCGGCGGGCGTTCATCTCCGTGACCGCCATCGCCTCGTCGATCTCGCTCTTCACATTGGCGAGCGGGAGGACATTGAGGACGCCCTGGCCCCGGCGCACGACGTCGACGAGCTCTTCACCGTTGCACAGCACGACCTGCGTGCCGCTGATGACGAGGTTGGCAGCAGTGATGTCCTTGCCGACGTACGACCGGACGTTGGCGAAGACGTCCCGCACGGTCTCCAGTCGGATGCCGGCGTCGAGCAGGTTCTTGATCATCCGCAGCTCGAGCAGGTCCTGGTACGAGTACCGGCGGCGGCTACCGCTGCCGCTGGCGTCGGCGATCGACGGCCGCACCAGATCGGTGCGAGCCCAGTAGTCGAGTTGCCGGTAGGTGATCCCTACGATTTGCGCCGCTCGGGTCCCGCTGTGTCCCTGCTCCTGGTCCACGTGGCGCTCCTGTCCGTCACAGATGACAGGGCCGTAACTACGGCGATGTCAGAGGTCCTACTCTACGGAACCGCCACGGGACCGGTCAACGGCTCTTCGTCGCCGTCCTCCGCTGCGCTTCGGCCGGCTCCTACTCGCTCCGCTCGGCAATCGGTGCTCCGGCGGCCCGGCGGCGCACGGCCAAGCCGGACGCCGCCGCCTTCCGGCCCTCACCCGGAGCCGAAGTCGTCCGGGTTCACCCGCTCGATGAAGTCGCGGAACTCCTCCAGGATCTCCTCGTCCTGGCCCTCCTCCTCGGCCTGCTCGATCTCGGCCTCCTGGCCGGCCTCGTCGAGGACGCTCTCCTCGGCGAAGATCGGGCTGCTGGTCCGCACGGCCAGGGCGATGGCGTCTGACGGCCGGCTGGAGATGGTGAGCGGAGACCCGCCCACGGTGAGGTGGAGCTCGGCGTAGAACGTGTGCTCCACGAGCTCGGTGACGACCACCCGGTCGAGCTGGGCGCCGAGCGACTCGAGCACGTTGCGGAACAGATCGTGGGTGAGGGGGCGCGGCGGCACCACGCCCTCGAGGGCGTACGCGATGGCGGCCGCCTCGTTGTTGCCGATGTAGATGGGCAGCACGCGCCGCCGGCCCGCCGCCTCCTGGAGCAGCACGATCGGAGTGTTCGCCGGCACCTCGAGCCGGACGCCGAGCAGCTCGACGGGGACCACGATCACAACGTACCCGACGCCTCCGAAAGAACGCCGCCAGTGAACCCCGTCGCCCTGTCCCTACTGATCGATGTGACGGAAATGCACGCCACACGTGCAAAAGCGTCACATCGAACGGACCGTCAGCGGCGGCGTGCGGCTTGGCCGTCCGCCGCCGGGCTGCGGGAGAACCGATTGCCGAGCGGAGTGAGTAGGAGCCGACCGAAGCGGAGCGGAGGGCGGCGACGAAGACGGTCAATCCGCGTACGGATGGAGCGATTGGCGCAGGATGGCGTCGCGCAGCTCACCGCCGAGCCGGGCCAGGGTCTCGAGGTTGGTGTGGGCCTGGGCCTGGGCCGCCGGGTTGCGCTGCTTCACGAGCGGGAGGATCAGCTGCTCGATGAGGCCCGCCTCGCGATCGGCCGAGACCCGGTACAGGCGCAGATGTCGCGGCTCCACCCCGAAGCTCAGGAACTGCGCCGCGAGGCGTGCCGCCAC
>DASXAI010000721.1:0-7086 GCA_036406775.1 Acidimicrobiales bacterium | reverse complement strand
CTTCTGTGGCGGCGCGCAACGCAGTGACGTCGCCCGCGGCCAAGGCAGCGACGAGCAAGGCGGTGCACCCGATGTTGAACACGGCGTCGGCGAACGACACGGTGGGCCCGAGGGTGGCGCGCGACTGGTCGGTGGACGTGGTCGACGGCGGCACCCACATGACGACGGCGGGGTCGACGGCGAGCGGCACGCGCACGGCGCGGCCCGCCGCTGTCGCCACCACGCCGCCGTGCAGTGAGGCGGCGACGTTGTCGGCATGGCCCTCGAGCGCCGTGGCGCGCGCCAACACGTCGGCGGCCACGTCGGCTCGGCGCAGCGCAGGGCCGCACCGCTGCACATGGGCGGCGAGGAGACCGCCGATGCGAGCGGCGCCCGAGAAGCCGAGCCCCCGGCCCATCGGGATGGGCGAGTCGACCCACAGGGCGCCGGTGCCGCCGAGCGACCGGAAGGCGTGGACGGCGGGATGCGTCTCCTCGGCTCGCCGGCGTCCGTCGCCGCGGACGGCCATGCCGACCTCGAGATGGAGCGACAGGGCCATGCCGAGCGCGTCGAAGCCGGGGCCGAGGTTGGCCGACGACGCCGGCACGCGGACGATCACGGTGGGCCGGAGGCGGCCACGAGGGCGTCGAGGGCCGCCGCGGCGCGCCCGTCGTCGAGGACGGCTCCGGCCAGCTCGAGGCCGGCGCCGAGCGAGTCGACGGCGCCTCCCACGAGCAGGCCGGCGGCCGCGTTCAGCATGACGACGTCGCGGTGCGGGCCCGGCTCACCGGCGAGGACGGCACGGGCGCAGCCGGCGTTGGTGGCGGGGTCACCGCCCACGAGGTCGGCGGCGGCGGCGCGCCGCAGCCCGAGGTCGTCCGGGTCGAGCCGCCACGTCCGGGTGGCGTCACCGTCGAGCTCCCAGACCACCGACGTCGTGGTGGTGGTGAGCTCGTCGAGTCCGTCGTCGCCGTGCACGATCAGCACGCGCTCGGCGCCGTGGCGCTGCAGGACGCCCAACATCCGGTCGGCCAGCGCGGGATCAGCCAGGCCCACGACGAGCCGGCGCACACGGGCCGGATTGGCCATCGGCCCGAGGATGTTGAAGGCCGTGGGCACGCCGAGCTCGCGGCGCGGCGGCCCGGCGTGGCGCAGCGCGGGGTGGAAGCGGGGCGCGAAGCAGAACGCCAGCCCCACCTTCTCCAGGCACCGCACGACGTCGTCGGGCGTCAGCTCGATGGTGACACCGAGCGCCTCGAGGAGGTCGGCGGCGCCGCACGCCGACGAGGCGGCACGGTTGCCGTGCTTGCACACGGGCACGCCAGCGCCGGCGACGACGAACGACGCCAGCGTCGACACGTTGATCGAGTGGCTGCGGTCGCCGCCGGTACCGACGATGTCGATCAGACGCGCCTGCAGCCCCTCGTCGACCGGCACGAGCGTCGCCGCGCCCAACATGGCGTCGAGCAGGCCGGTGAGCTCTTCGACGGTCTCGCCCTTCATGCGCAGGGCGACGACGAACCCGGCGAGCTGCGCGGGGGTGGCGGCACCGTCGAGGATCTCGGCCATGGCGGCGCGCGTCGAGGCGGCCGGGAGGTCCTGGCCGGCCACGAGCGGAGCGAGCACCGCCGGCCACCCGCCCAGGTCGGCGAGCGTCGTCATCCGGCGAGGCTAGGCGACCGACGCCGCGATCCGCAGGGGATCGACGTCGTCAGGCGGACCGGCGACGCTGGCGCACGATGCGCCGGCGTTCGCGCTCAGTGGTGCCGCCCCACACCCCTTCGCGCTCACGGAACTGCAGCGCGTATTCGAGGCAGGCCGTCTGCACGTGGCACTGGGCGCACACCTGCTTGGCCGTGTCGGCTTCCTCGTCGGTCTCGGGATAGAAGATTTGGGGGTCGAGGCCCTTGCAGGCACCCCGCTCACGCCACGCGCTTTCCGTCAACCAGACTGCTTCCCTCAACGCCGCTTCCTTCACCCTCTGGCTGCCGTTGGTCCTTCTCGGACCCTGGACGCCCGCATGGTACGGGCCGTTTGGCCTACTGACCAGACCTTTTGTCAGGTTTTTCCCAGACGGACGGGGCGCCGTCGGCGGGGTCGAACCCTCCACCTGCGGTGGAGGCAACTCCGGCCCGCAGGTCGCTGACCAGCTCTGACACGGTCCCGGCACCGAGCTCGGCCCGTTCGTGGTAGGCGGGATGGTCGACCGCCAAGGCGACGGGCCCCCGGGCCAGGTCCGCCACCTGGGCCGGCGTCAGGGCGAACCGCAGATAGTGGACGCTCGACGTGGTGGCGGCGTCGGTGAGCTGCGCGGCGTGCTGGGCCTCGGGCTCCGAGCGCACCCGCGCCCCGCCCGCCAGCTCCAGGACGCCGGCGCGCTCGATCCCGACGAGACGGGGCAGCCACTCCCGCAGGCCGGCGTCGGTGGTGAGCTCGATGAACATCGTGGCGGAGAGCACCCCGGGTTCGGGGATCAACGTGTTGTAGATGTCGAGCTCGGTCTGGATGGCGTCATCCGAGATGAGCTTCTCGACGCGAGCCATCTCCTGGATCTGGAAGCGCACGGTGTCGCGGTTCTCGAAGACAAAGGTCACGAACGGGCCGACCGTCACCCGCCGCTTGGCCTTGAGGGCCACGACATGGCGGAGGAAGGCGGGTCGCTCCCGCTCGTAGGCGCGCAGATCGGTGATGTCGTCGAGCGTGAGCTTGGCCGCCATCAGCCATCCTCCGGAATGCCGTAGGCGCGGGCCATGACCTGGATCGGATGCAGCGGCAGGCGCCCGGTCTGCTCGGTGATGGCGGTGTTGGCGAGGTGACAGTCGCCCGCGACCACCTCGCCGCCGGCGCGCCCGATCTCCTCGCCCAACTTGGCGCTGACCGCCAGCGAGAGATCGGTGTTCTCCTCCCGCAGGCCCCACAGCCCGTCGATGCCGGAGCACCGCTGGACGAGCGTGACCTTGGCGCCTGTCAGCTTCATCAGGTCGCGGCTCCTCAGCCCGATGTTCTGGGCCCGGAGGTGGCACGGCGTGTGGTACGTGATCGTCTCTGGTACATCGCCAGGAAAGTCGAGGTCGAGGCTCGAGCCGGCTTTGTGCAGCTTCATGAGGTACTCGGCGGCGTCGTAGGTGTGCCGCGCGACCGCGTCGGCGTCGGGGCCCGGGACGTAGTCGACGTAGTCCTTCTTGAGGACGTACCCGCACGTGGGCTGGGGCACGACGATGTCGGTGCCATCGCGAGCGAGGGCGGCGAGCGCCTTCACGTTGGCCGCCGCCACCTTCTCGAACCGTTCGATGTCGCCGCTGTGGAGGTACGGGGCGCCGCAGCACCCGGGATAGGCAACCTCGCACTCGATGCCGTTGCGCTCGTACACGCGCACCAGGTCACGGCCGACGGCCGGCGCCTGGTACTCGACGAGGCACGTCGGGAACAGCGCCACCTTGGCCTGGCGTCGCTCCATGCGGAGCCGCGGCCGGTGCTTGAACCACGTGGTGAAGCGCTGACGGCTGAACGGCGGCAGCAGGCGCTGGCTGGAGACACCGATGGCGGCCGCCATCACGCGGCGCGTGAGGCCACCCCGCTTGCTCGTGACGGCGTTCGTCGCCGTGGCCATCCCGCTCGCGACCTTGCCGACGAGGTCCGTGCGCCCCATGACGTTGTCGGTGACACGGCGCCGGGCCGGCACGTCCTTGTGGGTGCGACGCATGGCCTCGGCCCGCAGCATCAGCCGCGGGAAGTCGAGTGCCCACTCGTGCTGACCCGGCGTGTACGGACAGTTGACGTAGCACAGCTTGCACTGGAAGCACTCGTCGACGACCTGGTCCTGCTGGGCCGGGGTGAGCTTGGCCGCGTCCTGGTCGTCGTGGCGGTCGATGTACCCGAACAGCGTCGGGAACGAACTGCAGAACTTGAAGCACAGCCGGCATCCGTGGCACAGATCGAAGACCCGGGTCAGCTCGTCGCGGACGTCGGTCTCGTCGAGGTACTTCGGGTGGTGCGGATCGTAGGTGACCGTCATGCCCGGTCCTGGAGCGTACCCACGCTCAGCTGATGTTCTGGAGACCCTGCTGGAACCGGCCGGCGTGGCTCTTCTCGGCGCGGGCCAGGGTCTCGAGCCACTCGGCGATCTCGATGAAGCCCTCGTCGCGCGCCGTACGGGCGAAGCCGGGGTACATCTCGGTGTACTCGTAGGTCTCGCCGTGGATGGCGGAGCGGAGGTTCTCCTCGGTGGCGCCCACGGGCTGATCCGTCACCGGGTCGCCGGCCGAGGCGAGGAAGTCGAAGTGCCCGAAGGCGTGGCCGGTCTCGCCCTCGGCGATGGACCGGAACAGGGTCGAGATCTCCGGGTAGCCCTCGATGTCGGCCTTCTGGGCGAAGTACAGGTAGCGGCGGTTCGCCTGGCTCTCGCCGGCGAAGGCTTCCTTCAGGTTGGCGTGCGTCTTGGTGCCCTTGAGCTCGGGCATGGGGGGTCTCCTTGCTGGGTCGGGACGGTCAGGAGGCGGCGGACCGGCAGGCGGCGCACCGGCCGCGGAACACGACATCGACGTGGCCGACGCCGAAGCCGTCGAGCACGGCCGGCGCCAGCCGGATGTCACTGGTGTCGAGCTCGACGTCGCGCACCATGCCGCAGCGGTCGCACACGAGGTGATGGTGGTCGCCCACGTTGGGATCGAACCGAGTCGACCCGGTGCCCACGTCGAGGGTCTGGATCTCGCCCATGGCGGCGAGGTCGTTCAACGTCTGGTACACGGTCCGCAGCGAGATCGACGGCATCTCCACCGCTGCCACCGCGTAGACGGCCTCGGCCGTCGGGTGGGCGCCCGTCTCGTGCAGGATGCGGAAGATGCACTGGCGCTGCGGGGTGATCTTGAGCCCGCGCCGGCGAAAGGCCTCGGTGAGTTCAGCCGGTGATCGCACGACCGTCACGCTAACGACAGCGATTGTCAATCTGCAACAGTTGTCAACAAGAAGTCCGTGCAGATTGGCGAAGTTGCACCGCTCACCGCCCCGGCGGGCCGTCTCCGGTTCAACTTCCCGGCCGGGGCGGTCGCGACCGGCCCTCCTAGGATGCGAGGGGTGCCCCCGACTGGCGTCGTCCCCTTCCAGCGCGCCGCCATGCTGCGCCGGCTGGCCGACGAGACCTTCGACGTGGTGGTCGTCGGTGGCGGCATCACGGGGGTCGGGGTGGCCCTCGACGCCGCCCGCCGCGGCCTGCGCACGGCCCTGGTCGAGAAGGACGACTTCGCGTCAGGCACGTCGTCGAAGAGCTCGAAGCTGGTGCACGGGGGCTTGCGGTACCTGCAGCAGGGCGAGATCCGGCTCGTGTACGAAGCCCTCGCCGAGCGCCAGCGCCTGCGCCACAACGCGCCCCATCTCGTGCGGGTGCTGCCGTTCCTCATCCCGATCCTGACGCGCGACGGTGTCGTGAACGCCAAGATCGCCCGCGCCCTGGGCACGGCCATGTGGGGCTACGACCTCACGGGCGGCTTGCGCATCGGCAAGCGGCACAAGCGGATCTCGGCGGCCGAGGCCCTCGCCTACGTGCCGACGATGCCGCCCGAGCGTGTCTCGTCGGCGTACCTCTACTACGACGCCCGGGCCGACGATGCCCGGCTGTGCCTCACCGTTGCCCGCACCGCCGCTTCCTACGGCGCTGCCGTCGTGAACCATGCGGCCGTCACCGGCCTGCGCAAGGGAGCCGACGGAACGGTCACGGGCGTCGTCGTCTCGGCCGACGGAACGGACATCGATGTCGCCACCGCCGTCGTCGTGAACGCCACGGGCGTTTGGAGTGACGAGGTGCGCGCCCTCGACGAAGGCACCCATCCCGACTCCATCCGCCCGGCCAAGGGCATCCATCTCACGTTGCCGTGGGACAAGGTCCGCAACGAGATCGCGGTCGTGATCCCGGTCCCGAAGGACAGGCGGAGCCTGTTCGTGGTGCCGTGGGGCGATCGCACGTACGTGGGCACCACCGACACCGACTACGACGGGCCGCTCGACGACCCGCGGTGCACGCCCGACGACGTCGCCTACGTGCTGCGAGCGCTGAACCGTTCGATCACGACGGGCATCACCGAGGCCGACATCGTCGGCACGTGGGCCGGGCTCCGCCCGCTCGTGAAGCAGGCCGGCGGTCGCACCGCCGACCTGTCCCGCCGTCACCAGGTCACCACGTCGCCCAGCCGGGTCGTCAGCGTCACCGGCGGCAAGCTCACGACGTACCGGCGCATGGCGGCGGACACCGTCGACGAGGTGATGGACCTGCTCGAGCGGCGCGGCCGCAGCCGCACGAAGCGGCTCCGGCTCCTCGGCGCCGAGGGCTACGTCGAGCCGGCCGAGTCAGCCGCAGAAGCGGCCCACCTGGCTGGCCGCTACGGGTCCGAGGCACTCGTCGTCGAGGCCTTGCTCGACACCGATCCCGCACTGCGCGCGCCGCTCGTTCCCGGGCTCCCCTATCTCGCCGCCGAGGCCGTGCACGCGGCGCGCCACGAGATGGCCACGACGCTCGACGACGTGCTCGCGCGCCGCACCCGGGCCCGACTGCTGGCGCGGGACGCGTCGATCGCGGCGGCGCCGGCCGTCGCCGCACTGCTCGCGCCCGAGCTCGGCTGGGACGAGGCCACCGAGGCGGCCCAGGTGCGCGCCTACGTCGACGCCGCGAGCGAAGAGCGTGATGCGGCGGGGCTCACGGCGCCGCTCGACGCCGCCTTCGGGGTCTGAGCCGTGGTCCAGTCGCACCTGAAGGTGAGCGGCTGGTGCGACGCCCGGCCGCTGGTCCCGCGGCTGCAATCGGTCTGCGCCGACGTCAGCACCGCCGACGACGCAGTGGCTGCAGCGAGCCGCGACTGGTGGCCGCTGGCGATGCACTGGACGCTCGCCGGCGAAGTGCCGTCGCCGGCATCGGTGGTGTGCCGGCCGTCAGACGCCGCCGAGGTCGCCGCCGTCGTGGCGTTGTGCAACACCGAGCGCGTGCCGGTCACGGTGGCGGCGGGTCGGAGCGGTGTCTGTGGGGCGAGCCTCCCGGTGTTCGGCGGAGTGCTCCTCGACGTCACGGCGCTGAGCGGCCTCGTCGCCGTCGACGACACGAGCCTGATCGCCGACGTGGGC
>DASXAI010000720.1:0-5669 GCA_036406775.1 Acidimicrobiales bacterium | reverse complement strand
GAACGAGACCCACGGCACGCAGTGCTCGTTCAGCGCCGCGAGGACGGCGTCGCGCTTGGCCCGGTTGATGGCCCGCATGCGCACGATGTGGTCATCGAGCCGGCCGTCGACGATGTAGCTCTCGAGGAGGCGGGGCAGGATCTGGTTGACACCGTGATCCTCCCGGACCTCGGCGAGAGCGTCGATGACGGTCTCGTCGGCCACCGCGTAGCCGATCCGCAGTCCGGGCGCGAGGACCTTGGAGAAGCTGTCGGTCTGGATCACCAGGCCGGCTCGGTCGAGGCTGAACAGCGTCGGCGGTGGAGGTGCGTCGAGGTAGGTGTCGTAGTAGCAGTTGTCGTCGATCACGAACACACCCCAGTCGGCGGCCAGGTCGACGAGGCGCTGGCGGCGCTCCAGCGACAGCGTCGTGCCGGTCGGGACCTGGAACGTCGCGATGGTGTAGATCAGCTTGGGCGTCACGCCCTCGGCGCGGAACTCCTCGAGCCGCGCCTCGACGGCGTCGACGTCCATGCCGTCGCCGTCGAGTGGCACCGTGCGCAGGTCGGCTCCCCGCCCGGCGAGGTACTTGACCATGAACGGGTACGACAGGGCCTCGATGATGACGCCGTCACCCGGGTCGATGAGCGCGGCGGCGCACAGCGACAAGGCGTTCGACGAGCCGTTGGCGAGCAGGACGTTCCTGCGGTCGAGGGCGCGGCCGTCGCGCTGCCACACCCGTTGGGCCACGGCCTGGCGCAGACCGATGTAGCCCTTGCCCATCTCGTCCATGCCGCCGGCCGCGTATTCGCACGCGGCCACGCCGCCGCGGCGGAGGGCTGCCGCCGCGTACTCGGCCAGTTCGTCGATGGGATACGACTCCGGCGCCGGCACACCTTGATCGAAGTTGAACCGGATGGCCGTCCCGGTGTCAGGGAAGAACGGCGGCGGCGCCGTCCGCACCCGCTCCGAGAACTTGCTGCGCATGGCGTCTGCGACGGGCGTGGTCATGACCGCATCCTCGCGCGCCCTGGCGCGCGTAGCCTCAGCGGCTCGGTCGGGGCAGATAGCGGTCGCTGATGATGCGCAACTGGATCTCGGACGTGCCTTCGAAGATCTTGGTCAGCCGGGCGTCGCGCCAGTAGCGCTCGACCGCGAAGTCGGTGGTGTAGCCGGCACCGCCGTGGATCTGCAGAGCCTCGCTCGTCACCCGTTCGGCCATCTCACTGGCGAGGTACTTCACCATCGAGGCCTGGTGGTCGACGGCGCGGCCGGCATCGGCGTCGGCTGCCACTTGGTACATCAAGGCGCGGCACGCCTCGATCTCCGATGCCATGTGCGCGATCTTGAACCGGATGGCCTGGAAGTTGGCGATCGGCTGCTCGAACTGCCGCCGCTCCTGCGCGTACGTGACGGCGTCCTCGAGGGCGCCTCGCGCCAGGCCGATCGACCGCGCCGCAGTGTGCACGCGCGCCATCGACAGTCCCCGTGAGAGGTTCTTGAAACCGGCCGACGCGTCGCCCTCGTCGCCGTCTCGGCCGAGGACGTACTCGCTCGGCACGCGCACGTCGTTCAGGGACAGCTCCCACGTCTTCCAGCCGTGGTAGCCGATCTTGCGGATCGGGTTGCCTGTCATGCCCGCCGGGAACGATCCCCGTTCCTTCGGGATGTAGAAGCTGCGGATGCCGGCTTGGCGCCGGGTCGGGTCGTACGCCGTCGTGCGGGCGTAGAGGATGAGGTAATCGGCGCGGTCCGCGAAGGTGCACCACATCTTCTGACCGTTCAGAACCCACTCGTCGCCGTCGAGCTCGGCCCGCGTGCGGATCGACGCCACGTCCGACCCGGCGTCGGGCTCACTGATGGCGGTGGCCCCGAGGTACTCGCCGCGGGCGACACGGGGCTCGAGCTCGTCCCGCAGCGAAGCCGGGAACTGGCGGCCGTGGCCGTTGCCGCGGGCGATGATGCTCGCCACGCTCATCCACGCCCGGGCCAGCTCCTCGGTGACGAGGACGTACTCGAACAGACCGAGGCCGAGGCCGCCGTGGTCGGCGTCGATGGTGATGCCGAAGAAGCCCATCTTGGCCATCTGGGCGATGAGGTCGTCGGGCATCTCGCCCTGCACCGGATCCAGCGCGTTGGCGAGCGGCAGCACTTCGTGCATGGCGAAATTGCGGGCGAGGTCGCGGATCATCGAGCGGTCGTCGGTGGCATGGGCGGACGGCAGCGACGTGGGAGCGACCGGGAGGAGTTCCATCGCCATGAGTGTCCGTCGCTCGACGATTGCTTGTCAACCAACAAGGATTGTACGCTCGGGAGCGCCGCGGCCGGCGGCCCGAACGTCCGAACCATCGGGGGACCATGAGCGACGTCGACCTGTCGTCCTTTCCGCTCGTCACCAAGGGCAACAAGTTCGAGGACTTCACCGTCGGTCAGGAGCTGCTGCATCACTGGGGGCGCACGATCACGGCCGGCGACAACGCCATCTTCTCCACCGCCATGTGCAACTGGAACCCGATGCACCTGAATGCCGAGTTCGCGCGGGCGCACGGCCATCCCGATGTGGTCGTCAACCCCATGTTGGTGCTGTGCACCGTGGTGGGCATGTCGGTGGAGGATCTCAGCGAGGCGGGCGGACCCTTCCTCGGCGTCGACGACTGCGCCTTCCATCAGGCCGTCTACCCGGGCGACACCATCACGGCCCGTTCGACGGTGATGGACGCGAGGACGTCGCAGAGTCGCGCTGGGGTCGGCATCGTCACGTGGCACACCGAGGCCTTCAACCACCGCGGCGAGCGGGTCATCGAGTACCGGCGCACGAACCTGGTGGCGAAGCGGGAGCCGGCATGACCGATCGCCGCATCGCCGCCCTGACCGGCCGGCACAACTACTTCGAGGATTTCCCCGTCGGCCGCAAGATCCGCCACGCCCGGGCCGCCACGATCGGCGACGTCGAGAACAACCTCGTCACCAAGCAGGTGATGAACACGGCCCAGAGCCACTGGAACGAGCACGCCATGGCGGGCAGCCCCATGGGCGACGGCCGGCTGGTGTTCGGGCTCGTCACCGGGTCCTTGGTGTTCGGCCTCGCCAGCCAGGACACCGCCGAGAACGCTCTCGCCGAACTCGGGTGCACCGGGTTGCGGTTCAAGGCGCCGGTCCACATCGGTGACACGCTCTCCGCCTACACGGAGGTGCTGGCGGCCGATCCCGACCCGCAGCGGGAGGATGCCGGCGTGGTGCGGTTCAAGCACTGGGGCGTCACCCACGACGAGCGCGTCGTGTTCGAAGGCGAGCGCCTCGTGCTCGTCAAGCGGCGCAGCCATTGGGCGCAGGACCTGTGATCCCGGCCACTCGGAACCGGCACCAGGAGCGCTCCGAGCGGTCCAGCGCCCGCTTGCTCGACGCCGCCGCCGACCTCATCGCCGAGGGCGGCTACGAAGCCATGACGCTGGCGGCAGTGGGGGAGCGGGCGGGATATAGCCGCGGTCTGGTCACCGCCCGGTTCGGATCGAAGGACCAGCTCCTCGAGGCCCTCGTCGCTCGGATCACGACGGGGTGGAACCACCGGAACGTGCTGCCCCGCACGGTCGGGCGTCCCGGCCGGGACGGCGTCCTGATCCTCATCGACGCCATCCGGGCCCAGGCCGAGCGGGACCCTCGAGCGCTCCGGACGTTGTACGCCTTGATGTTCGAAGCGCTCGGTCCGAACGTCGGCCTCCGGGACCACTTCGTCGAGTTCCACCGCACGATGCGCGCCGATCTGGCCAAGCTCGTGCGGCGCGGCATCCGCGACGGCTCCGTGGCGCGCGAGCGCCGGTCCGACGAAGAGGCGGCACTCGTGGTCGCCGGACTGCGGGGCATCGCCTACCAGTGGCTGCTCGACCCCACGGCCTTCGATCCCGTGCCCGCACTGCACGCCCTGGGCGCGGCCACCGAGCAACGTCTACGACCCTCGGACGAAAGGACCCGCCTATGACCAGGCCGATCCGCCTGCGCCGCTCGGAGCTCTCGACTCCCGGCACCAGCGAGAAGATGATCGTGAAGGCGGCGGACAGTGCGGCCGACCTCGTGTTCCTCGACCTCGAGGATGCGGTGGCGCCCAGCGAGAAGGAGAAGGCGCGCCCACCGATCGTCGCCGCCCTCAACGAGCTCGACTGGGGGACGAAGACGCGGGCCGTGCGCATCAACGGCACCCACACCCACTGGTGCGCCGACGACCTGACCGCCGTCATGGAGGGGGCCGGCGCCCACCTCGACATCGTCGTCATCCCCAAGGTCAAGGCGCCCCGCGACGTGTGGTTCGTCGACACGCTCCTGACCCAGTTGGAGACGAAGCTCGCACTGCCGGTCGGGCGGATCGGCATCGAGATCCTGATCGAGGAAGCCGAGGCGTTGGCGCGCGTCGAGGAACTCGCCACCTGCTGCCCGCGGCTCGAGGCGCTCATCCTCGGTGTGGGCGACCTGTCGGCCAGCCTGGGCATGCGCCTCGGCCAGATCGGTGAGGCCGGTGATCGCTATCCCGGAGACGTCTGGCACTACGCCCGGCATCGGATGATCACCGCGGCGCGGGCGGCCGGCATCGACCCCATCGACGGGCCGTACGGCGCCATTCGCAACGCCGACGGCTACCGCCAGGCGGCGGCCTGGGCGGCCACGCTGGGAGCGGTGGGCAAGTGGGCCATCCACCCGAGCCAGATCGACATCGCCAACCAGGTCTTCGCACCCACCGAGGACGAGATCGCCCAGGCCCGCGCCGTGATCGCGGCGGTGCGGGAAGCCGAAGCCAGCGGCGCGGGCGCGGCCAACTACAACGGCATGATGGTGGATGCGGCGACGACGCGCATCTTCGAAGGGGTGCTCGACCGGGCCCGGCGCGCCGGCTTGGTCGAGTGAGCACCGAGCACACCAGCGGCCACGAGCGGGCGGTGCCCATGCAACGCGCCGCGACCGGCCCGCTGTCCGGCGTGCGGATCGTCGATCTGACGAGGGCGCTGGCCGGGCCCTACTGCACGATGATCCTGGCCGACCTCGGCGCCGACGTCGTCAAGGTCGAACCGCCCGAAGGCGACCTCACCCGCTTCACGGGCCCGTTCGCCCGCGATGACGAGGAGAAGGCCTTCGGGGGCTACTTCGGCAGCATCAACCGCAACAAGCGCAGCATCGTGCTCGACCTGAAGCGGCCCGAGGACTGCGACCGGCTGCTGGCGCTGGTCGACAGGGCCGACGTGCTCGTGGAGAACTTCCGCGTCGGTGTCATGGACGGGTTGGGCCTTTCGTACGAGACGCTGCACGAGCGCAACCCGCGCCTGGTGTACGGCGCCATCCGGGGCTTCGGCGATCCGCGCACAGGACCGAGCCCGTACGGCGACTGGCCCGCCTTCGACGTGGTCGCCCAGGCGATGGGCGGCGCCGTGAGCGCCACGGGGACGGCCGCCGGGGAGATCGTCCGCGTCGGGCCCAGCATCGGCGACCTCTACCCGGCCACCATCGCCGCCGTCGGCATCCTCGCGGCGGTGATGCACGCACGGGAGACGGGCGAAGGACAGTTCGTCGACGTCGCAATGGTTGACGCCGTCGTCGCCCTGAACGAGGCCCTGATCTACCGGTACTCGTACACGGGGATGGTGACCGCGCCCACCGGCAACAGCCATCCGCAGCTGACGCCGTTCGACATCTATCCCACCGCCGAC
>DASXAI010000719.1:0-3520 GCA_036406775.1 Acidimicrobiales bacterium | reverse complement strand
GCGTGACCGAAGCAGCCCTCACCAGGTAAGGCCGGCTGTCCCATCTCGCCGTGTTTTCGGCTCACGGCTGTTGGTAGTCCGGGGGAAACGACGGCGAATCGAGAGGTAGCCGATGGCAAAGCAGGATGCGAAGCCCCGGCGCTCGAAGTCGGGCGGCAATACGACCTCGTCGAGCAACGGCAGTTCCGGTCGCGCGCGCAGGAGTGGTCGGCGTTCGTCGGCCAGGCCGCATGACCAGAAGGCGTCGGAAAACGTGCCGAAGGGAACCGTCCCTGAGCGCGAGTACAAGGACTACACGCTGCTTCACCCGGGCTCGATCAGCGATTCCGACGAGCCCGACGTCCTTCTGGACATTCCGGTCGTAAACGTCGACGAGATCGAGTTCGAGCTCGACAACCTGCATGCACGGGTGTCTCTACACGCCGAGGTGCTCGACCTCGTTCGCCTCAGCGTGGGTGTGCACGCTGAATTGGGCAAGGTCCAGCTCAGCATCAAGGGTGTCGAGGCACAGGCCCTCCTCAGGGTCCGCCTGGATCACGTCACGGCCATCATTGACTGCGTCTTGACGACGCTCGACCGCAATCCGAAACTGGTCGAGAGTCTGGGCCGAACGGTGGAACAGCTTGGCTCGAGCGCGGGGGACACTCTCCAGGATGTCGGTGAAGGGGCGCAGGGCGCCGTCGAAGACGTGGGCAAGGGCGCAGGCGGTGCTGTGCAGGACGTGGGCAAGGGCGCAGGCGGTGCTGTGCAGGACGTCGGCAAGGGCGCCGGCCAGGGGGTCGGCCAGCTCGGACAGGGCGCCGGCCAGGGGGTCGGCGGGATCGGTGCCGCCGGCCAGCTGCTGGGCGGGGCCGGCCAAGCGGCAGGAGAGGGAGGTCAAGGCAGCCAAGGCGATGGCGGTGGCGAAGGCGATGGACTCACCGCGCCGACGCTTGCCAAGGAGGTCGCCAAGACCGTGGCCAAGGAGCTCGGCGCCGCCGCCAGCGACGAGGCGCGCGATCTCGGGCTTGCTGCCACTCACAAGGTGATGGAGCTAGGCGATCGACGTCGCGGTAAGCGGGCGGCGAAGCACGGCGCCACCCCGGCCGCGCTGCAGCGCGCCGAGGAGCTTGCTGTCGACCTGAACGATGTCGAGGGCAGCGGCGCCCGCGGGCGGATCACCGTTCGGGACGTCGAGCGGGCGCAGGACTGATGTCCGGCTCAGACCGGTTGCCGGACCGGGAGAACGCGGACATCGATGTCAGCACTTCGGTGCGGATGCGGAGCCTGCGCCTCGGCAGCGTGCCGTCCACTCGGGTTTCCTTCGAGGGATTTCCAGACGAGGTGCACAGCCTGCGCACGGAGCGCGAGAACCTGCCCGACGAGGTGCAGCCTGGCGTCACGTACGAGAACGTGACGGTTCGGTGGCGGGCACGGGCTCGCGCCGTGGCAGAGGCGTACACCCGAACCAGCCGGGAAGCAGAAAAAGAGGAGAGCGAGCCCGAGAACTAGGGAGCTCGGGCTCGCCGTCACCTCACGAGGTCTTGCCCGAACCGGTTCGGACAGACGAGGCGAGCAGGCGCGAATAGAGCTCGATTCCCTTCTCGGTCAGGTGGATCCCGTCGGTGGTGATGCCGCCATGGGAGGCGGCGACCGCATGCCAGTCCACCAGCTGGGCCTGGCCCCAGTCATCCGCCGCCTCTGAGAGCGCTGTGTTGACCTCGCCCTGCCAGCTCCTCGGCACCTCGACGTTCACGAGGTAGACGTGGGGGACACCGTGGAGCGCGGCGTGGAGCTTCTCGAGGTCGTCGCTGTAGACCGGCCCGTTGTTCCCCATCTGCAGGACGACGTTGTCCGGCAGCTTGCCGTCCGCGGCGTAGTCGTGGAGCAGGGACGTGATCTCGTCCGGCTGGCGGCCCACGGCCGCGTTCAGGGTCAGCTTCGGCCCGAGCAGCCGGGCGAGGCCGGATCGTGCGTCGACCATCACCGAGTCGCCCACGGCGAGCACCGGGATCGGCTTGGACGAGCCCTCCGGCCGGATGGAGACGGTCTTCGGGGTGATCTCCGCGGAGGCCACACGGAGCTGGCCGGGATGGCCGCGGGGGACGATCCCGCTCCAGCCGACGATCAGCACGACCGCGGCGACGCCGACGGCGATCCCGACCCGGCCGATCCGGAGCCAGTCCGGGCGCTGCCAGCTGCTCGAGCGGCGGAAGGGCTGCTCCACGTAGCGGTAGGAGAGGTCCGCGAGCGCGATCGTGGCGCTGAGCTCGAGCGCGAACAGGACCGGCCCGTGCAGCGGCACGTCGATCCCCGGCCGGGTCAGCTCGAGGATCGGCCAGTGCCAGAGGTAGAAGCTGTAGCTGCGAAGCCCGAGCCAGCGCATCGCGGGATTCCCGACGATCCCGCCGATGCTCGCGGCCGGATGGGCGAGGGCGCCGAGGAGCAGAGCGGTCCAGACCGAGAGCAGCAGGAAGCCACCGTGGTAGAGGGACGGCTCGTAGTCGTGGACGGTGAGGAAGGTGATCAGCACCATGGCCAGGCCGAAGGCGCCGACGGCGTCAAGCGCCGCCGGCGCCAGCGTCCCCGTCTTCTGCTTCAGTCGCTCGGGGTGCCAGAAGAAGGCGAGAGCCACGCCGACGAGAAGCGGCGTCGCCCGGGTGTCGGTGCCGTAGAAAACCCGGTTCGGGTTCGCCGGATCGAAAAGGATCGCCATCAGCAGGCTCGAAGCGATTGCCCCGGCGAAGACGCCGACGAGCAGGCGGCGGTGTCCGAAGCGGGTCATGCAGGCAGCGAAGACGAGCGGCCAGAGCAGGTAGAACTGCTCCTCGACCGCCAACGACCAGAGATGACGGAAGAGGGACGGGCGCGCGAACTCCTCGAAGTAGGACTGGTGGCTCAGGATGAGATCCCAGTTCGTGACGTAGGCCATCGAGGCGAGGGCCTGTGCCCGCAGCGTGGAGATCTGGCCGAAGTCGAAGAACGCCCCGAGGACCATCACCACGGCGATCAGCACTCCGACCGCCGGCAGCAACCGCCGCGCCCGCCGCAGCCAGAAGCGGACGAGGTCCACGCGGCCCTCCTTGCGGAACTCGCTCAGCAGCAGCGAAGTGATCAGGTACCCGCTGATGACGAAGAAGACGTCAACGCCGAGGAAGCCGCCGGGAAGCCAGCCGCCGCCGTTGTGGAAGTGGTAGACGAAGACGGCGAGCACCGCCAGCGCTCGCAGGCCGTCCACGCCTGGCATGTAGGGCAAACGCTTGCTGGTGGGCGTCACACCACCCGAAATCGTCGCAACATCCGCCCGGCTTGAACAGGCGCGCGAGGGCTGTTGCAGTGAAACGCCCTACACGAGCTCACCGGCGGCGATGACGGCCCCGATCAGGGGGACCCCGGGCCGGTAGACGAGGTCGACGTAGGACGTTGCATCGAGGATGATCGCGTCGGCGCGGGCACCGGGGGACAGACGGCCGACGTTGTCGCGGCGCAGCGCGGTTGCGCACCCCGAGGTCGCTGCCGCGACCGCCTCTTCCACCGTCAT
>DASXAI010000718.1:0-3273 GCA_036406775.1 Acidimicrobiales bacterium | reverse complement strand
GAGACCACCACGACACCGATCGCTGCCGTCGCTGCCGCGTACCGCCACGGGCTGACGTGACCGGGTGACACGACGAAGCCGACGATGGCGCCCAAACCGACGAGCTGCACGAAGCCGACGCCGACCGCGATCCACAAGGCCACCTCGGGATCGAGCACGTCGAGGCGGCCCAGGGCCAGCACGACGGCCGGCGGCACCGCCGCCAGCAGGATGGGCAGGCCGTCGACCATGCCCCGCCGGAGCTCGGGCCAGTCGAGCCGCACGCCGTGACGCATGTGGTCGCCCACGGCCTCGGCGTACAAGTGGGCGATCCACGTCGCCAGCCCGACGCCCGTGATCAGCTCCCAGCCCAGACCCGACGAGACGTTGTCGGCGTCGAGCAGCGCCACCGCCGACAGCACCAGCACGGTGCCGTAGGCGGCGGCCGTCACCCGTTCGGCTAAACGCTCCCGCGGCCACCGCTCGAGGACCTCACGCATGGGCCGATGATCGTCGAGCCGCGGGCGGGCCTGGGTGATGGCCGGGCGTCAGAAGGGCGTCGGGATGTACCGGCCCGCGAGGTCGGTCTCGACGTAGCCGCCGGGCTTCTGCCGTTTCGGCAGCGTGGTGTCGAGCGGCTTCAACGGCTCGTACGGAACCTGGCTGAGGAAGTGGGTGATGAGGTTGAGCCGGCCGCGCTTCTTGTCGTCGGTGCGCGCCACGTGCCACGGCGCCCAGCCGGTGTGGGTGGCCGCGAACATGTCGTCGCGCGCTCGCGAGTAGTCGTACCAGCGGGTGTAGGACTTCAGGTCCATGTCGGAGAGCTTCCAGATCTTGCGGGGGTCGGTGATCCGGCTCTCCAGGCGCCTGGTCTGCTCGTCCTGGCTGACCTCGAGCCAGTACTTCACGAGGATCGTCCCCGACTCGACGATGGCGCGCTCCACCTCGGGCACGGAATGCAGGAACCGGTCGGCTTGCTCGGGCGTGCAGTAGCCCATGACCCGCTCGACGCCGGCCCGGTTGTACCAGCTGCGGTCGAAGATGACGACCTCGCCGCCGGCGGGGAGATGGGGCACGTAGCGCTGGAAGTACAGCTGCGTCTTTTCGCGCTCGGTGGGCGCCGGCAAGGCCACGACTCGGAATACCCGAGGGCTGACGCGCTCGGTGATCACCTTGATCGTCCCGCCCTTGCCGGCGGTGTCCCGTCCCTCGAAGACGACGCAGACCTTGGCGCCCGTGGACTTGACCCACTCCTGCATGGCCACCAGCTCGGCCTGGAGCCGGGTCAGCTCCGCTCGATACGCCTTGCCCTTCAGAGGCGCGCTGGGGTCGTTCTCCCGCTCCTGGTCGTCCTTGGCGTGCTTCTTCTTCGCCATTTCGCGCTCCTGCGTCCCTTCGGTGCGGCTCGGCCCGCGGCGGGTGGCGTCAGCTCGAGACGCCCAGCGCCTTGGTCTTGGCCTGCTGGAACTCGGCCTCGGTCAGCACGCCTTGGTCGCGCAGTTGAGCCAGGCGGGCGATCTCGTCAGCCGGGCTGGCGCTGGTGCTGGCGACGTTCTGGACGTATTGGCGGAACTGCGCTTGCTGGTTGGCGGCGTCCTGCATGCTGCGGTCCTGCATCTTGTGGCCGCGGGCGATCAGGTACACGAAGACGCCGAGGTACGGAACGATCACGACGAAGATCGTCCAGAGCGCCTTGCCCCACCCGGACAGGTCGTGGCTCCGGAAGATGTCGGCGAAGACGATGATGAGCAACCAGATCCAGATGAACCAGAGGAAGAACCACAGGAACGACCAGAAGACTTCGCCTGTGCCGAAGTCGGCGGCCAGGACCATGACGTACACCTCCGCAGCGTGACGAGCCGGACACGGTGACCGTGCCGGCGCGAGTTCGGATCAACCACCCGCGACCTTCCTGGCCAGGAGGGTGGGCGGGCACCACCCGTCTACGGGTGGGGTGGCCTCGGGACGAGGCCGTCAACTCGCCAGGATCTTGGCCTTCTGGGCTTCGAACTCGGCGTCGGTGAGGATGCCCTGGTCCCGCAGCTCGGCCAACTGCTTGAGCTGCGCGATCGGGTCCGGAGCGGCGGCGGGCGGCGGCGGCGGGGGCGGAGGCGGCGGGGCCGGCTCGTAGTACTGGGGCGGCGGCGCGTACTGGGCCTGCTGCTGCTCGTACTGCGCCTGTTCCTGGCCGGCCCAGCGGTTGGCCTGGCGCCGGGAGACGCGGTTCGAGACGGCGGTGGCCGTCCCGGCGACGACGGCAGTGCGGGCGACTCCTCGCATGAGTCCGGGCATGGTGGTGGTCCTCCTCTGGCTCGATCAGCGCTCGGTGGCGTCGAGGGCGGCGACGATGGCGTCCTGCGGGATGTAGCCGGCCGCCACCAACTGGGCGTCCCCGGCCCGCAGGGCATCGACGAACGGGATGGCCCAGCGGTTCTCGAAGATGAGCACGCCGGCCGACGAACCGGGGTCGATGACCGAGCCGGCGTCGGCCAGGTCGCCGGCGTCGAGGAGGCCGGACGAGGCCCCGTCGAAGACGGCCAGGTCGAGCTTCCCGTCCTGGTCGAGGTCGCTGAGCTTCAGCGCCCGCGTGGTCCCATCGGTATCGCGGGTGATGAACGTCAGGTCGAGGATGCGGATGATGCCGCGATCCACGAGCTCGACCAGGCGGGCAAAGCCCTCACCGGTCATCTTGTTGCCGGGGAACTCGACGATCAGGTAGCTGATCGGACCGGTGCTGTTCGACTGCTCGCTCATTGCGCGACATCTCCTTGACGGCCGCCGTAGCGGGCCAGAGCGTAGAACACCAAGACGCCAATGCCGACATAGACCAGCGACCAGACGGGGTAGTACGGCATCCACGCCATGGCACTGAGGGCGCCGATCGTGGCGGCCACGTAGCCGACCCATCGGGCGAACTGCGAGCCCGTGAGGATGAGGATGCTCGCCACGACGAGCACGATCCCGACGACCAGCCACGTCCACGCATAGGTCGTGAGGTTCGACCCGAGGATGCCGTCCTGCAGGCCGTCGGGCAGCGCCGCCTTGTAACCGAAGGCCCAGATGGCGTCGATGACGCGCATGAGGCCGGCCAACCCGAGCACGGTGCCGGCGAACACCAGCCAGCCGATCCCGTGACGTTCCTGGAGCTCTGTGTTGGTTTCCGCGCTTCGCACGGATGCGATCGACGACATCTCCTCCTCCTCCTCTTCTTACTGGACTTCCTGGTCGAGGACCTTGGCCTTGTGCAGCTCGTACTCGTCGGGCGACAGCAGCCCTCGCCGGCACAGGTCGGCC
>DASXAI010000717.1:0-10854 GCA_036406775.1 Acidimicrobiales bacterium | reverse complement strand
CTGATGAACAGCTGGTCGATGTAGAAGGCGTGGTCCTCGGTCAGCGGGAAGCTGTACTGCGCCGCCTCGTACAGCTCGTCGAGCTTCTGGAGCGTGTCGGGGTCGTCGGCCAGCCGTTCGCGCATGTCGGCCATCAGCTTCTCCCGCTGGGCGACCTTGCGCTGGTACTGCGCCTCCGGGTCCTCGCTGTCCGGCAGGTCCATGTACGCCGCGATGCTCGCCAGCGGGATCGACGGGTCCTCCCGCCACGGCACGTCGGCCAAGTCGTAGACGGCGTCGTGGCGCCAGCCGTACTCGAACAGGAAGTCGTCGAGTTGCTTGCGAAAGGCCCGGCCCTCGTCGGTGGTGTCGAGGGCAGCGAGCAGCTCCTTGCCCGAGAGCGTCTTGAACTGCTCCCGCAACGTCGGGCTGGCCAGGACCACCCGGCTGAGGTCCCACATGCCCTTGCCGGCGTCGACGGGCTTGGTGCGGAAGCCTTGGAGCAGCTGGTACGACTCGGTCGGCTCCGACGGCTCGAACACCTTGTCGTACAAGTCGCAGAACGCACTGCTCGACAGGAGGACGAAGTTGATGTGCCCGTGGATCCACCACTGGTGGCGCATCAGGTCGGTCAGCTCGTCGAGCTTGGCGACCATCTCGGCGTCGGTGAGGCCCGAGTAGTCGACCGTCTTCAACGGCACGTTGCTGGCGATGACCTCGGGCTTCCACGTCTCCTCCCAGGTCCGCCCGACGCCCGGCACCTTCTCGGCCAGCTTGTCGGGGTAGCGGGTCAGACGGTCGGCGATCTCGGCCTCGTCCGGGATGGGGTGGAACGCGACGTAGAAGTAGTGGTTGACCTCCCTGTGGGTCACCATGACGGGGCAGTCGTACTCGGCCTGCGCCTTGGTGAAGCCCTCACCGAGCGTCTTCACTACGAGGTCGAACGACAACGGCGTGATGGGACGCGGTGCGTGCATCTTGTCGAGGGCCCAGAAGCCTTCGATCTCGTCCGGCTCCGGGAAGACGACTTCATCGGTCGCGGTGCTCACGTCGAACCCCCCTGTTCGAATGCCGCACGCCTGTGCGGGTTCCCCGTGCTCGATCAAGATAGCAACGCCGGTGACCGGTACGGTGAGGCAACCGTGGCCCAGGCATCCGATCGAGACGTCCGCCTGATCCTGTTGGGCACGGGAGGAGGCGGCACCCCGAAGCGATCGCGCTGCGGCTACGCCAACGCCGTCGTGGTGGGCGACACCGTCTATCTCGTCGACTGCGGCGAGGGCGTGCACCGCCAACTGTGGCGGGCCGGGCTCACCGTGAACCCGGCCTTCGACCCGACTCGTCCGGTCGTGCGCAGCATCTTCCTCACCCATCTCCACGTCGACCACATCGTCGACCTGGCCAACGTCTTCCTCGGCAGTTGGCCGCCGCGGCCGATCGACGTCTACGGGCCGGCGTCGGCCGCCACCCCGCATCGGCCCGGCCTGCCTGACCTCGTGCACCCGGCCGTGTTCCCCGACGCGCCGGCCCCCGGTACGGCCGACACCATCGACCTGCTGTTCCGAGCGTTCGCCTACAACATCAACCTGCGCATCGCCGACGAGGGGCGCGCCGACGTCACGCAGTCGGCACGGGTCCACGAGTTCGGCGATCTCGGCCCCGACCCGGTCGTCGTGCATCCCGAGGACGACCACGGCGTGCAGGTGACGGCCGCGCTGGTGGACCACCCGCCGGTGTTCCCCGCCGTCGGATTCCGCTTCGACACTCCGGCCGGCTCGGTGGCGTTCTCGGGCGACACCGGCCCGAGCGACGCCGTCGTCGGCCTGGCCCAGGGCGCCGACATCCTCGTCCACGAGGTCATCGACGTCGACAGGATGACGTACCGGCTCAAGCGGCTGCCGAACTACGAGTCCGTGCGCGCCTACCTCTTGCGGTCGCACTCGGCGCCCGAGGACGCCGGCACCATCGCGGCGCGTGCCGGCGTCGGCACGCTCGTGCTGTCGCATCTCGTCCCAGGCGACGAGGAGGTGAGCCCGGACGAGTGGGAGGCCCGGGCCCGGTCCACGTTCGCCGGCCGCGTCGTCTGCGGCACCGACCTCGACGAGTTCGCGCTCGCCGCCTCCAACCGGTTCTCGCGTCGCCAGAGTGTCGTAGATCCCGCCTAACTTCGTCAGAACCCTTCGGGGGGACCGATGGTGGCGGCTTCGGGGCCGAGGGCGGTGACGTAGCGGGCGTGGACTTCGCTCCAGCGGGCGCGCTGGTCGGCGTCGGGCGCGGTGCCGGCGAGGGCGCGCTCGAGCTGGTCGAGGCACACGTGCCAGCCGGCGCCGTCGCGAGCCGCCTTCCCGACCTCGTCGAAGGTGTCGACGAAGGTGAGGACGCAGCCGTCGCCCTGTGCCGCCAGCTCGAAGCGCAGGTGGTCGTCGCCCCAGCGCAGCTCCAAGCGCGACGGCGGCTCGAACACCAGCACCTCGCCGTCGAAGTCGTACTCGGGATGGTCGGCCATGTGGAACCGCAGCGGCGCACCCGGCGCCATGTCCCCCTGGACCTCGTCGGGGAACCAGGCGGCGAGGTGCTCGGGCTCGGTGAGGGCGCGCCACACCTTGTCGCGGGGATGGGTGAGGTGGCGGACGAAGCGGAGCTGCCAGCGGTCGCCGGCGGCCGAGAGCTGTGCATCCATAACCTTACATTACCAGTTGGCTATATAGCTGGCAAGGCACGTAGGAAGCCGACGGCCCGATCGAACAGGCCCTCCACGTCGGGAGCGCCCTCGAAGAAGTGGTCCGCGTCGGGCACGGTCTGGAGCTCCACCATGGCGCCGGCGTCCTGGAGCGCCTCGGCCAGCCGCTGGCTCTGGGTGCACGGCACCCACGTGTCGGCCTCGCCGTGCTGTAGCAGGAAGGGCGGGGCGTCGGCCCGCACGTAGGTCACCGGGCTGGCCCGCCGGGCCAGATCGGCTCGCTGGCCGATGGGGCCGCCCAGCAGGTGGGCCTCGTACGTGTCGGTGGCGTCCTGGTCCAGGGCGAGGAGGTCGGTGATGGGGTACCAGGCCACCACGCCGTTCACCGGCGGCGCCTCGGATGCGAGGGCGGCGAGGGCGGCGAGGTGCCCGCCCGCGGATGCGCCCCACAGCGCCAGCCGCGTCGGGTCGACGCCGAGGTACACAGCGTGCTCGCCAAGCCAGCGCACCGCCTCGAGCACGTCGTCGAGCTGCGCGGGGAACAGGGCCTCGTCGCTGAACCGGTAGTCGCTGGCCGCCACGACGAACCCGGCATCGGTCAAGCGCTCGAAGAAGCCGGGGGACCACTCGCGCGTCTCCCGCGGCGCCCGGCTCCGGTGGCTCACGCGCCACCCGCCGCCGTGCACGTAGAGCACGATGGGCGCCGGCCCGTCGCCGTTGTCGGGTCGGTACAGATCGAGCTCGAGGGCCCGGAAGCCTTCTCGCTCCGCGAACACGACGGCCCGTTCGATCTGCACCACCGCAGCATGTCAGAGTGCCTGATACCGTCGACGCGGGACGATCGCGGGGGACGCCGATGCTCACGAACGACCAGGTGGCCACGGCGGCGGCGGCGCTGTTCCAGGCCGAGGCCGACAACGAGCCGATCACGCCGATCTCCGAGCAGTACCCCGACGCCGACGTCGAGGACGCCTACCGCATCTCGACAGCGGTGACCGAGCTCAAGCTCAAGGCGGGCCGCCTCGTGAAGGGGCACAAGATCGGTCTCACGTCGAAGGCGATGCGTTCGCTCACCGGCGCCAGCGAGCCCGACTACGGCACCATGTTCGACGACTGGTTCCTGCTCGAAGGCTCCGTCGTCCCACGCAGCACGATGAATCGTCCACTGGTGGAGGTGGAGATCGCGTTCGTGTTGCGGGAGGCCCTCGCCGGTCCGGGCGTGAACGCCGCCGACGTCATCCGCGCGACCGACTTCGTCCTCCCGTGCATCGAGATCGTCGACACGCGCCAGAAGGGGCGGGGCCCGACGCCGCTCGTCGACAGCATCGCCGACGCCGCCGCGTGCGGGCGCGTGATCCTCGGCGGGCGCCCGGCCCGGCTCACCGATCTCGACATCCGGCGCGTCGGCGCCACGCTGTCGATCAACGGGAGCGTGGAGGAGAGCGGCGTGGCCGGCGCCGTCATGGGGAACCCGATCAACGCGGTGGCGTGGCTGGCCAACAAGCTGCACGAGTACGGCGTCACGGCCGAGGCCGGGCATGTGATCCTGTCGGGCTCGTTCATCAAGGCCATCCCGTTCCAGGTGGGCGACACCGTGGTGGCCCTCTTCGATCCGCTCGGCGAAGTCACCTTCTCGGCCGGGTAGCGCGGTGCGGCTCGGCGTCACGTTCAGCCATCCCGACCTCGGCGACGATCCCGCCTTCCTGAAGGACTTCGCCCAGGCCGCCGAAGGGGCCGGCTTCGACCACCTGCTGGCGGCCGAGCACGTGATCGGCGGCCACCCCGACCGCCTCCGGGGCGAGAAGGTGCACACGTACGACGTCGTGTACCACGAGCCCTTCGTGCTGTTCGGGTTCCTCGGCGCCGCCACCCGCCACCTCGAACTCGTCACGTCGATCCTCATCCTCCCGCAGCGCCAGACCGTGCTCGTCGCCAAGCAGGCGGCCGAGCTCGACCTCCTCACGGGCGGTCGCCTGCGCCTCGGTGTGGGCGTCGGGCGCAACTGGATGGAGTACGAGGCGCTGAACGAGGATTTCGACAACCGTGGCCCGCGCATCGAGGAACAGGTCGACGTGCTGCGCCGGCTGTGGACCGAAGACCTCGTCACCTACGACGGCACCTGGCACCACCTCGATCGCATGGGTCTGCTCCCCATGCCCGTGCAGCGCCCCATCCCGATCTGGATGGGCTCCTTCGTCGGGCAGGTCGTCGAGAGAGTGATCCGCCGCATCGGCCGCCTGGCCGACGGCTGGTTCCCCCAGATGCCGCCGGGCGACGAACTGGCGGCCGTGCTCGGGCGGCTTCGGGGCTACGCCGTCGAGGCCGGCCGCGACCCGGCGTCGATCGGCGTCGAGGGGTCGATGCCGATCAAGCGCGACGACGACCCCGAGCGTTGGGTCGCCAAGGCCCAGGCCTTCGCCGACCTCGGCGCGACGCACCTGCGGGTCATGACCGCGGGCGGCGGGTTCGAGACGCCGCAGCAGCACCTCGACGCGGCGGTGCGCTGGGTCGAGGTGGTCAGGCGGGGCTGACGGCGTCGCGGGCGCGTGTGATATCGGCCCGCAGCGCCTGCATGGCGGGCTCGGCGTCGAAGCCGACGGTGATCATCCGGAAGCCGGTGGCATGTCGAGCGGCGGCGAGCGCGGCCGAGGCGTGGACGCCGGGGACGACGTCGTGGCGTCCGCACGCCGCCACCACGGTGGCGAGGGCGTCGGTGAAGACGGGATCCGTCTGGTCCACGCCGGGTTGCAGGCCGTAGCTGACCGACAGGTCGGCCGGGCCGATGTAGATGGCGTCGATGCCGGGCACGCTCAGGATGTCGTCGATGTGTTCGACGGCCTGGCGGGTCTCGATCATCGGGATGCAGGCCACCGCCGTGTTGGCGGCGGCGAAGTAGCCGGCGCCGAGGCGCGACGCGACGACGCGCGGGCCGAAGCTGCGCGCTCCCACCGGCGCGTACCGGCACGCGGCGACGGCGCGCTCGGCTTCCTCGACGCTGTTGACCATCGGGATGACGACGCCCATGGCGCCGGCGTCGAGCACCCGGCCGATAACGCCCGGCTCGTTCCACGGCACGCGGGCGATCGGCACCGTCGGGGTACGGGCCATCGCCTGCATGCCCGTGATGATGTGCTCGATGTCGGAGAGGCCGTGCTGCATGTCGATGCACACGTAGTCGTAGCCCGAGGTGGCGGCGATCTCGGCCAGGAACGGCTCTCGGAGCGAGATCCACGCCCCGAGCGTGGTGCGCCCGTCACGCCAGAGGGTCGGCAGGTCAGTCATCGACGTAGGCCAGGAACTCGCAGCTCACCGCCCGGCCGGCGGTGGGCAGGATCTGGGTGTGCCGCGCCGGGCGGGAGTCGGCGTCGGGAAAGCGCTCGAGCCATGGCCCGTTTATCTTCTCGCGCACGCCGGCGTCGGCGGCGAAAAACGTCACCCGGGCCACGTGCCGCCAGTCGGCGCCCGCCCCTTCGAGCATCTCGCCCATGTGATGGAAGAGGTTGGCGATCTGGGCGTCGACCTCGGGTGGGATGTGATCGCTGCCCGGATCGCGAGGTGCGATCACACTCGACGCCACCAACGGCCCGACGCGGGACGCCGCCGGGATGGGGTTGGCGTGCTGGAAGCTGGCGATCTCGATCGATCGACGGCTCATGACTCTGCCTCCGTGCGTTGGGCCAGCCACGCCTCGAATTCGGCGCGGCGTTCCTTGGACACTGGGAACACGCCGACCGTGCTCTCGCCGGCGTCGACGCGCTCGACCGCCCACGCCTCTTCCAGCTCCTGCTGGGCGGCGTCGGCGGCGACCTCCTCGGCCAGTGCGGCGGGGATCACGACCACCCCGTCGCCGTCGCCGACGAGTACGTCGCCGGGGAAGATCGTGACACCGGCGCAGGCGATCGGCACCTGGTGCTCGAGGGGCATGTGCCGGCGGGCCAGGGTGGCGGCGTGCGAAGACAGGTGGTACACGGGCAGGTCGATCGAGCGGATGGTGGCCGTGTCCCGCAGGGCGCCATCGGTGACGACGCCGGCCGCACCGCGGCGCAGGGCGCGCAGCACGAAGATGTCGCCGATGGTGCCGGCATCGGGCTCGCCCCGCGCCTCGATCACGAGCACCTCGTCGGGCGCCAGGCTCTCGATGGCGCGGCGCTGGGCGTTCTGGCCCCGCACCAGCTCGGCCTGCATGTCTTCCCGTATGGGTACGTAGCGAAGCGTGTGGGCCGTGCCCACCATCCGCTGGCCTTCCTTTACGGGCACCACGCCGCTGAGGAACGTGCTGTGGATGCCGCGCCGCTGGAGTTGGGCCGTGAGCGTGGCGGTCGAGACCCGCGCCAACCGGTCGTGCAGCTGGTCTCCCATGCGGCCCCCATGAGTATCAGGTTGGATGACATCCTGCCGCTAGCGTCTCGGCGGCGCCAGATCGTTGCAGAAAGGGGGCGGGGTGGGCAGCATCCTCGGGAACCGCGTAGCCCGCATCGAGGATCCCCGCTTGCTCACCGAGGGCGGCCGCTACGTCGACGACATCCCACTGCCTGGCGCGGCGCGGCTCACCTACGTCCGGTCGCCGGTCGCCCACGCCGCCATCACGGGCATCGACCTGTCGGAGGCCAAGGCGGTCGACGGCGTCGTGGCCATCTTCACCGGCGACGATCTCGCCGATCTCGGTCTGGCGCCGCACCTGAATCCGTCCTTTCCGGCTGAGATGCGCCGTCCGTTCGTGGCGCTCGACACCGTTCGCTACGTCGGCCAGCCCGTGGTGGCCGTCATCGCCGAGAGCGCGGCCGCTGGCGTCGACGCTGCCGACCTCGTCGTCGTTGACTACGAGCCGCGACTTGTCGTGGTGGATCCGGAGGCGGCGGCCCTCGACGAGACGTTCGTCTATCCCGAGCTCGGCACCAATGTGGTCCAGCGGTTCGGGACGAAGACGGCGGCCGACTTCGGCGACTGCGAGGTCGTCGTCGCCGAGCGCATCGTGAACCAGCGGATGACGGCGGCACCGATCGAGCCGCGTTCCGGGGCGGCGTACTGGACCGACGACGGCCGTCTCGTGCACTACTCGGCGTGCCAGGGCGCGCATCCGACGCGGGATCTGCTCGCCACCGTCTACGGCCTCGACCCGGCGCAGGTGCGGGTCATCGTCCCCGATATGGGCGGCGGCTTCGGCGCCAAGTCGCGGACGTACCCGGAGGAGCTGGCCCTCGGGTTCTACGCCAGGGCGGTGGGCCGGCCGGTGAAGTGGACCGAGACGCGCAGCGAGAACATGATGGCGATGCCGCACGGCCGGGCCCAGTTCCAGCACGCCCGCATCGGTGGCCGTCGCGATGGGCGCATCACCGCCTACCAGCTCGACGTGGTGCAGGACGCCGGTGCGTACCCGCTGATCGGCGCCGTACTGCCGATGATGACGCTGCGGATGACCACCGGCGTCTACGAGCTGCCCAATGCCGGCTTCAGCGGCGTGTCGGTCGTGACCAACACGGTGTCGACCACCGCCTTCCGCGGCGCCGGGCGGCCCGAGGCTGCGGTCGCCATCGAGCGCATGGTGGACCGGTTCGCGGCCGAGATCGGGATGGACCCGGCCGAGGTGCGCCGGCGCAACTTCGTGCCCCGCTTCACCGAGCCGTACACGACGGGCGTGGGCACGCCGTACGACGTCGGCGACTACCCGGAGGCGCTGGACCGGGCGCTGGCGGCCGCGGGCTACGACCAGTTGCGCCAGGAGCAGGCGCGGCGCCGGTCAGCCAGCGACGCAGTGGCGTTGGGCATCGGACTTTCCGTGTACGTCGAGGTCACCGCCGGGCAGCCGGCGCCCGAGTTCGGCGCGGTGGAGGTGCAGCCGGGCGGGCGGCTGCGGGTGCGCAGCGGGGCCACGCCGTTCGGGCAGGGCCACGACACGACGTGGGCGATGATCGTGGCCGACCGCACCGGCGTGGCGATGGACGACATCGACATCGTGCGGGGCGACACCGACCTCGTGCCGGCGGGCGGCCTCACCGTCGGCTCGCGGTCGGTGCAGCTGGGTGGGGCGGCGCTGGCCGAGGCGAGTGGCCAACTGGTGGAACTGGCCCGCCGGCGCGCCGCCGACCTCCTGGAGGCCGCCGTCGACGACGTCGTCCTCGAGGAGGGCCGCTTCCACGTCGCCGGCACCCCGGCGCGGGGCGTCGGGTGGAGCGACCTCGTGGCCGACGGCACGGCGCTGGCCGCCGAGAGCAGCTTCCAAGGCGCCATGCCGACGTTCCCGTTCGGCGCCCATGTCGCCGTGGTCGAGGTCGACACCGAGACCGGCTTCGTCCGGCTGGTGCGGCTCGTCGCCGTCGACGACGCCGGCCGGATCCTGAACCCGGTGGTGGCCGAGGGTCAGGTGCACGGCGGCATCGCCCAGGGCGTGGCCCAGGCCCTCTTGGAGGAGGTCGTGTACGACGACGACGGCCAACCCCGCACCGCCAACTTCGTCGACTATCCGGTGATCGGCTTCACCGAGCTGCCGTCGTTCGAGCTCGAGCACATGGAGACGCCGACGTTCGCCAACCCGCTGGGCGCCAAGGGCATCGGCGAGTCGGGCACCATCGGGTCGATTCCCGCCGTGTACAACGCCGTGATCGACGCCCTCGGCCACCTCGGCATCCGCCACCTCGAGACGCCGCTCACGCCCGAGCGCATCTGGAAGGCCCTGTCCTCTCGGTCGAGGTGACGCCTTTCGACAGCTGTTGTCGGTTTCCGTCACGTCGACGGGAACGAGAGGGGAGCAGTCTCCGGCTCCCTGATACGCTCGGGGCAGGACGAGTCGAGGGGGTTCCGCCATGTCCACCACGCCGTCGCACGGGCCGAGCGTGAACCATCTGGTGCTGAACGTCCGTGACATCGAGGCGTCGCACCGCTTCTACACCGAGCTGCTCGGCTTCGAGCAGTGCGCCGAGCTCAGCCACACCATGACGATGCGCTTCTACCGGGGCAGCGACTCGACCCATCACGATCTCGCCCTGTGCGAGATCAATGAGCCGGCGTCGGCCGACGATCCGGCGCGCTGGTCGATGGAGCCCAGGGGTGTCGGCATCAACCACTTCGCCATTGCCTACCCCGACCGGGAGGCGTGGCTGGCGCAACTGCACCACCTGAAGGCCAACGGTGTGGAGTTCATCGTCCGGGGCAACCACGGCATGACCCACTCCGCCTACATCGCCGATCCCGATGGCTACGGCGTGGAGGTGCTCTACAACCTGCCGTCGGAGGTGTGGCAGGACGACGTCGACGCCGCCCTCAACTACTTCGAGTACCTGCCGCCGGAGGAGGAGCTCGAGGACAACACCGATTACCAACGCTTCGGCGCCGACGCGCCCGAGCCGGTGGAGGTCCCCGGCCGCATCAAGGCTCGCCAGCCCACGCCGAGCTGAGCGGCCATCGTGGGCGCCCGCACGGGCGAGGAGTTCCTGAAGGGGCTGCGCTCGCGCCGACGTGAGCTGTGGCTCGGCGCGGAACGGGTCGACGACGTCACCGAGCATCCGGCCCTCGCCGGCGCGGCCCAGTCGCTGGCCGGCGTGTTCGACCGTCAGCACGAGTATCCCGACGACTGCCTGGTGCCGGACGCCGAGACCGGCGAACTGGTCAACGTCAGCCACCTCATCCCGCGCTCCAAGGACGACCTGCAGCGCCGCCACCGCGGCCTGGCCCGCATCGCCGAATACTCGGTGGGCCTGATGGGCCGCACGCCCGACTACATGAACGTCACCTTCGCCGGGTTCGCCGGCGAGCGGCGCGCCTGGCTCGGCCCCGACGTCACCAATGAGGAAGGCGTCGAGAACCTGGCCGCCTTCCAGAAGCAGCTCGCCCGCGAGGACATCTCGCTGACCCACACGATCGTGCACCCCACCGTCGATCGGGTGAAGGACCAGTCGTTCGCCGGCAACCCGGTGCCGCTGCACAAGGTGGTCGACACCGAGTACGGCATCGTGGTGCGCGGCGCCCGGATCCTGGCGACGTTGGCGCCCTTCGCCGACGAGATCGCCGTCTACCCGGGGCTCCCGTTGGGGCGCGATGCCACGCCCGAGTACGCCCTTTCCTTCTCCATCCCCATGGACACGCCGGGGCTGACGTTCCTGTGCCGCGACAGCGTCTCGACGCCGGGGGTCGACCTGTTCGACCGGCCGTTGTCGCCGCGCTTCGACGAGCAGGACGCCTTCGTGATCTTCGACGACGTC
>DASXAI010000716.1:0-3213 GCA_036406775.1 Acidimicrobiales bacterium | reverse complement strand
CGGGTATCGAAACCACACCATGATCGACCGATCTGCCGAATCGTCCTCCGTCGGGCCGGCCAGAAGCGGCACGTTGCTACTGGTTGTGGCCGTGGCGGCCATCATCGTCATGCCGTTCGTCGCGGGGCGCCATCCCTCGGGAGCTCAGACGGTGCTCGTCCTGGCGGCATCGGCCGCGCTGGCCGCCATCGCCCTCGCCGTCCTCGCGTACGGCGGACGACGCGACGTCGTCGCCCAACGCCGCGCCCGGGGCGAACTGCCGTCACCGGACGAGTACACGGCGTACCGGGAGCAAGCGCGCCGCTGAGTCGTTGAGTCGCCGCCGCGGCGGGTATCCAACAGCGTGCACGACGATCAGACGACGGAAGTGATCGGCGCGCGGCGCGCCTGGATCGAGGAGCGACGCGACGCGGGACCGAATCGCGGCCGTCGAAATGGGCCCGTCCTGGCCGAGCACGCGGCCGGGTGGACCGACCGCACCGCTGCCAGCCGGACGCTCCATCGCCTGGGTGAGCTGACGGCCCGGCCCATCGCCGGTGTCGTGGTGGCCGCGGCCGTGGTGGTGTGGGCCGGCGTCGGCCTCGCCACCGAGTTCCCGCACTGGTGGGAGGTCGGCCTGTACGCCACCAGCACGTCGATCACATTGGTGATGGTCTTCGCCATCCAGCACACCCAGGCGCGCCAGGAGATGGCGATCCAGCGCAAGCTCGACGAGCTGTTGCGCGCCATGCCCGCCGCCGACGACGGTCTCATCGCCGCCGAGGACGCCCCCGACGACGAGCTCAACGCGTTGGCCGCGCTGAACCGCGCCGACCGCGAGCATCGCGGTCCCGCCGCCGGTCATGGTCGGACGTGAGCGGTACGCTCACCGGCTCCCGTGTCCATCGAAGGCTGGTTCCTGTCACCATCCGAACGTGGCAATCCGTGGACCCGCGTCGACGCCCGGCGGGCGCCGGCCGCCTGGTCGACGGGCAACGACGCCAGGGTCCTCGTCCACGGCGCCACGTACTTCGCCGAGTTGTCCGCATCAGTGGCGAGGGCCGGCCGCGGTGACCTCGTGCTGTTCACGGATTGGCGTGGTGACCCGGACGAGGCGCTCGACGACAGCGGTCGAACCGTGTCCGAGCTCCTGTGTACGGCGGCCCGGCGCGGTGTCGTCGTCAAAGGACTGATCTGGCGATCGCATCTCGATCGGCTGCGGTTCAGCGCCGAGGAGAACCGTCATCTCGGCGAGGAGATCGAGCGAGCGGGAGGCGAGGGCGTGCTCGACATGCGGGTCCGCGCCGGCGGCTCGCACCACCAGAAGCTGGTCGTGGTGCGCCACCGTGACCGACCGGAGCTCGACGTCGCCTACGTCGGGGGCATCGACCTGTGCCACAGCCGGCGCGACGACGAACGGCATCTCGGCGATCCGCAGAGCCAGAAGATGGCCCGGGTGTACGGACGCCGGCCACCGTGGCACGACGTGCAGCTCGTCGTGCGCGGTCCGGTCGTCGCCGACATCGAGACCGTCTTCCGAGAGCGGTGGGAGGACCCGACGCCGGTGACGCTGAACCCGATCCACCGGCTCGCCGACGTCGTGCGCCGCGACGACGATTCGCCCGGCGCCCTACCCGACCAGTGGCCAGATCCGCCGCTGGCCGGGGCGGCCGCCATCCAGGTGCTGCGCACCTATCCGCGCCGGCGGCCCGGCTACACCTTCGCGCCGGACGGTGAACGCAGCATCGCCCGCGCCTATGCCAAGGTGCTCTCCCGCGCCCGGCGTCTCGTCTATGTCGAGGACCAGTACCTGTGGTCGCGCGAGGTGGCCGACGTGTTCGCCCGAGCGCTGCGGGACCAACGCCGGCTCCGTCTCATCGCCGTCGTACCCCACTTCCCCGACCAGGACGACCGCCTGTCCGGGCCGCCCAACTTCGTGGGGCGCCAGGCCGCGCTCGACGTGCTCACCGCGGCCGGTCGCGACCGGGTGGCGGTGTACGGCATCGAGAACGAGGCCGGCACGCCGATCTACGTCCACGCCAAGGTCTGCATTGTCGACGACTACTGGGCGGCCGTCGGTTCCGACAACTTCAACCGGCGATCGTGGACCTACGACTCCGAGTTGGATATCGCCGTCATCGACGAATCGTCGTCGCCCGACGGCCCCTTCGCCGAACGCCTCCGGCTGGAGTTGGCGCGCGAACATCTCGGTCGCGACGCGACGGACACGGCGGACTTGCACGACGCCGATGACGCGTTCGCCGCGTTCGCGGCGTCGGCGTCGACGCTGCAGGCGTGGCACGACGGCGGCCGGGTGGAGGCGCGCCCACCGGGCCGGCTGCGGCGCGTCGTCCGCCCGGAGGTCGGACGGTGGACGCGGTTGTGGGCCGTGCCCCTCTACCGGCGGCTGTACGACCCGGACGGCCGCGACCGTTCGACACGGCGCGCCGGCTCCTTCTGAGCCGGCGGGACGCCGTCCCGAGAGTCAGTAGGGTCCGGGCGTCGTTGCGTTTGCAGTTCGGATCGCTATCGAGGTCCTTTCCAAGGAGGACGGTCATGAGGATCGTGTTGGTGCATGGCGCGTGGGCGGATGGTTCGAGCTGGGCGGCGGTGATCCGTCGTCTGCAGGCGGCCGGTCACCAGGTGGTCGCTCCCCAGTTGCCTCACACGTCGTTGGCCGACAACGTCGCCAAGTTGCGCCACGTCTTGACCCTGCAGGCCGAGCCGACGCTGGTTGCGGCCCACTCCTACGGCGGGCAGGTCGTCACCGCGCTCGGATCGGATGCGCCGAATGTCGTCGGCGCCGTCTACCTCGCCGCGTTCGGCCTCGACGAGGGCGAGTCCATCGGGGCGTTGCTCGGGCAGGGCCCACCGACGCCGGCCATCGCCACCCTGCAGGTCGACGACCAGGGCTTCGCCTGGCTGCCGGAGGAAGGCTTCCTCAAGCACTTCGCTCCCGACGTCGACCCGGTCGAGGCCCGCGTGATGTGCGCCGTCCAGCAGCCGTTGGCCTTCTCGACCCTGAACGACGTGATGGGGACGCCGGCATGGAAGAGCTTGCCGACGTGGTTCGCCGTCGCCCAGCACGACGAGGTGATTCCTCCCGACGGCGAGCGGCTGTTCGCGCAGCGGATGGGCGCCACGACGATCGAGCTCGACTCGAGCCACGTCGTGATGATCTCGCACCCCGACGAGGTGACGACCTTCATCCAGTCTGCGGTCGACGCGGTGTAG
>DASXAI010000715.1:0-2574 GCA_036406775.1 Acidimicrobiales bacterium | reverse complement strand
ACGGCGTCGCCGCCACCGCCGCCGCGAACTTCGACGAGAACTCGCCGAAGCTCAGGTGCTGGCTCCGGTGCTCGATGACGCCGAAGCACAGGGCGTCCCAGAAGGTGGTGGTGCCGCCGTTGCCGAGCAGGATCTCGTAGCCGTCAGGCAGGGCGAACAGCTCGGCGAGGCCGTTGCGCAGGGCGCCGACCATGAACCGCACGGTGGCCTGGCGGTGGCTCGTGCCCAGATAGGTGGCGGCGTCCCGGGCCAGCGCGGCGACCGCATCCGGCCTGACCTTCGACGGTCCGGACCCGAAGCGGCCGTCGGCCGGGCGAAGCGCCTCGGGGATCCGTATGTCAGGGGTCGGTGCCACCATGGCGTGCCACTATCGCGGGCGCGCAAGCCAGGAGCGAACTGAGTTGAGTGAACGCATCGCCACCCGCGTGGCCGCCATCGCCGAGTCGGCCACCCTCGCCGTCGACGCCAAGGCCAAGGCCCTGAAGGCGGCGGGCGAGCCGGTCATCGGCTTCGGCGCGGGCGAGCCCGACTTCCCCACGCCCGAGCACATCGTCGAGGCCGCCGTCGCCGCCGCCCACGACCCCCGCAACCACAAGTACACGCCGGCCGGCGGCCTGCCCGAGCTGAAGGAGGCGGTGGCGGCCAAGACCGCCCGCGACTCCGGCTACGCCGTCGACGCCGCCCAGGTGCTCGTCACCAACGGCGGCAAGCACGCCGTCTACAACAGCTTCCTCACGATCCTCGACGAGGGCGACGAGATGCTCGTCCCCACGCCGTACTGGACGACGTACCCCGAGCCCATCGGGCTGGCCGGGGCGACGGCGGTCTACCTCGACACCAGCGAGACGACCGGTTTCCGCGTGACCGTCGACCAGCTCGAGGCCGCGTACACGCCCCGGACGAAGGCGCTGCTCTTCGTGTCGCCCTCCAACCCCACCGGCGCGGTCTATCCCCGTGACGAGGTGGAGGACATCGGGCGCTGGGCCGTCGAGCGGGGCGTGTGGGTGATCACCGACGAGATCTACGAGCACCTGACGTTCGGCGACCACCGCTTCACGTCGATGCCCGCGCTCGTCCCCGAGCTGGCCGACCAGTGCATCGTCCTCAACGGCGTGGCCAAGACCTACGCCATGACCGGCTGGCGGGTCGGCTGGATGATCGGCCCCCACGACGTCATCAAGGCCGCCACCAACCTGCAGTCGCACTCGACCTCGAACGTCTGCAACATCGCCCAGCGGGCCGCGCTGGCGGCCGTCTCCGGCCCGCTCGACGCCGTCGCCGAGATGCGGGCCGCCTTCGAGCGCCGGGGCCAGACCGCCTACAAGCTCCTCAACGGGATCCCTGGCGTCACGTGCATCGAGCCCCAGGGCGCGTTCTACGCGTTCCCCAACCTGGCCGGCCTCCTCGACCGCGACCTGCGGGGCCGCCGCTCGGCCAGCACGGTCGAGCTGTCCGAAGTCCTGCTGGAGGAGGCCAAGGTCGCCATCGTCCCGGGCGAAGCCTTCGGCGCCCCCGGCTATGCCCGCCTGTCCTTCGCCCTCGGCGACGACGACCTCGGCGAAGGCCTCACCCGCATCGCCGATCTGGTGGCCGAAACCTGAAGTGCGCGCCGTTTGATCAGCGGAGGTCGAGCTCGGCGACTGCGCCGCCGGTGACATCGACCGAGGCCAGCGCCGACAGCGACTCGTCCAGCAGGGTGTAGCGGCCTTCGCGGACTTCGGGGAAGACGGCCACCGCCACCTCCGCCGCGCCGTTGCGGCGGAGGTGGACTCCGGTGTGGAACCGAGCGTCGGGCCGGTCTGCGGGGCAGGCCTCGAGCTCCCCTCCCGGCGGCACGGCGGCGAGGTAGACGAGGAGCGCGCCGACCTCGCCGCCGATGTCCAGCACCGGGGTGGCCCCCAGCGTCTGGCGACCGTGGCTCATCACGCGGCCGCCACGTCGTAGCCGCTGTACGGCGTCCCGACGTACGGGAAGTCGTTGAGCAGCACGCGGCCGGGGTTGTTGAAGGTGCCGTCCTCGATGACCGACACCGCACCGTCGGGCGTGTACGACGGGTTCACCAGCGGATAGGTGAGCCCGGCGACCGCACGCAGCTCGATGGTCACGATGTCGTCCTGCAGGCGGCGGCCGTTGGGGAAGCCGGCCGCGTCTCCGGCGACGAGCCCGAGCCGATTCGGCGAGCCCGACGGCGGGATGGCCACGTTGAGCCGGAGCATGTCGGCCTGGGTCGTGCCCGTGAAGTTCTGGAACCCGGGGACGATCCCGGCGGGGATGCCGGTCAGCAGGATCGCCAGCAGGTCGGCCCGGGAGGCCTTGAGCCCGGCCAGGTTCGGGAACACGCCCGGGTACAGCACGGGCAGGAGCTTGGCCAGCTCGGGGTGGGCGACGAACTTGGCGTACTCCGAGTCGCCGTCGGGGCTGTCGGCGTTCCACTCGTCCTTCTGCGCCATCGGCACGATGACCTCGTTGAAGAGCGGGGTGCCGAGCCGGGACACCTGGACCCACGGGCCCACACCCTTCGGCCCATGCTCGTCGAGGATCGTCGCCTGCTGGCGACTGGCCGCGCCCCACACG
>DASXAI010000714.1:0-6737 GCA_036406775.1 Acidimicrobiales bacterium | reverse complement strand
GCACGAGGGCGATGTAGGGCAGACCCTTGACGAAGCTGTCCTGCACGACGTTCAGGGCGCTCTTCGACAAGTCGAGCCCGAACGACACCATGGTGTTGCCGCTGGCCAGGTCCTTCCAGAGCTGCGACGAGTGGCTGACGTAGCTGGCGCCGAAGTTGCCGTCGGGCACGGTGGGGTTGAGGCAGCGGGTCGCCGTGGTGGGCTGATGACAGACTTGCGTCAGATGGTTGAGGACGCGGAAGAGGATGATGAAGACCGGCGCCTGCAACAGGAGCGGAAGACACCCGCCGAGCGGGTTGATCTGGTGCTCCTTGTAGAGCTTCATCATCTCTTCGTTGAGCTTCTGGCGGTCGCCCTTGTACTGGGCCTGCAACCGGCGCATCTCCGGCTGGAGCCGCTGCAGCTCGAGCATCGACTTGGTGCTCTTCAGCGTCAGCGGCGTCAGCAGGATCATGATCGACAACGTCAGCAGCGCGATGGCGATGGCGTAGTTCGGCACGAGGCCGTAGAACCATGCGAGGACGTTGGCGATGAGCTGGAACATCAGCCGACGACCTTCCCGGAGCGGGGCGGCACCGGGTCGTAGCCGTGGCCGCCCCACGGGTGGCAACGGCAGAGGCGCCCGATGGCGAGGGCGCCGCCCTTCATTGCGCCGTGGGTCTGGAGGGCCTCGACGGCGTAGGTCGAGCACGACGGCACGAACCGACACGGTGACGGCCGGCCGTCGCGCGCCACCTGGTACCAGCGCACGACGGCGAGCAACGGCCGGGCCAGGAAGCTGGGAGCGGGCTCACTCACCGGTGGCCTCGGTGTCGATCTTGGTCATGAGCTGGGAGAACATGCTAGCCAGGGCGGCTCGGTCGAGCGTGGCGGCCGTCGGCGTGGCACCGACGAGGTACCAGCCGGGTCGGAGCTCACCGGCGCGGGCCCAGTCGTGGGCGAGGGCGCGCAGCCGACGACGCAGCCGGTTCCTCACCACCGCGCTCCCGACCGTGCGCCCGATGGCATAGGCCACGCGCGGGGGGACAGCGGCGTCGTCTGCGATCCAGGTGCACCACAAAGCCCCGCCGCGCACCCGGCGGCCCTCGGTCCGGAAGCGGTCGAACACCGCCCGGTCACGGATGCTCCAGATCAGGCCGACAGCCGAGTGCGGCCCTTGGCACGGCGAGCCTTCAGGATGGCCCGCCCGGCGCGTGTCGACATCCGGTGACGGAAGCCGTGGCGCTTCGACCGCCGCCGGTTGTTGGGCTGATAGGTGCGCTTCACCCCTGCCTCCTGGAGGGACCTGGTGCCGCCCGAACCACTCGGGCCGCTGCGGCTGCGGCCGCACAATTGACGTCAACGAGGGCGCGACACGGACAACCCGTCCGGCGCACCGGCCGACCGAACAGGCTAGGCGCGCGCTGTGAGCGCGGCAAGCGCGCGTCCGCGTCAGAGTGTCACGCAACGTCTTCGAGTGCGCGCCATTTGTGGCGTAATTCCCAGAATTCACCCATTGCCAGGCCCGTGGGAGCCGGTGGTAGCGTGACCTACCTCCCGTGCGGGGGGTCGGCAAAAGTGGTGGTCACGCATGTTATCCACAGTGTGTGGATGTCGCTGTGGATGCGGTGGGAAGAGGGACAATGGAGACGCTGGTGAGCGACGCTGATCATCTGTGGATAGCAGCGGCCCAGCTCCTCAGAGCCCAAGTCTCCGAAGCCGTCTGGCTCTCGACGTTCCAAGACGCCCGAGCCGATCGCGTCGACGGCGACCGGCTCGTCTTGGCGGTGCCGAGCTCCCATGTGCGGGAGAGGATCGAGGGTCGCTACCTCGCCATCGTGCGGGACGCCTTCGCAGAGATCGGCCAGCCCACCCTCGACCTCGAGATCGAGGTCCGGGCCGGCCGCAGCGACGACGACACCGTGATCGAGTTCACGCCCCGGTCGGGCTTCGAGAGCCCGCCCGCCGTGGCCGAGCCGCCGTTGGCGGCCGACGGTCTCAACCCCCGCTACGCCTTCGAAACCTTCGTCAAGGGCGCCTCGAACCAGTTCGCCCTGGCCGCGGCCCAACGGGTAGCCGAGACGCCCGCCCGTTCGTACAACCCGTTGTTCATCTACGGCGCCGCCGGGCTCGGCAAGACCCACCTGCTCCACGCCATCGGCCACTACGTCACCCAGAACTACGGCCACTACCAGGTGCGCTACGTCACCACCGAGACGTTCCTGTCCGAGTACGTCGACGCCATCCGCACCAACTCGGGCGTCATGTTCAAGCGCCGCTACCGCGAGGTCGACGTCCTGCTCATCGACGACATCCAGTTCATGGAAGGCAAAGAGGGCCTCCAGGAGGAGTTCTTCCACACCTTCAACGCCCTCCACGGTGCCGACAAGCAGATCGTGATCTCCTCCGACCGCATGCCCGACGCCATCCCCACCTTGGAAGATCGGCTGCGCGGCCGCTTCCGCTGGGGCCTGATCACCGACATCCAGCCGCCCGATCTCGAGACCCGACTCGCCATCCTGCGCAACAAGGCCGAGCGCGACCACAGCCAGGTGCCCGATGACGTCCTCGAGTTCATCGCCACCCACATCACCAGCAACATCCGGGAACTCGAAGGGGCCCTGATCCGAGTCTCGGCGTACGCCAGCCTCAACCGGGTGCCGGTGAGCCCCCCATTGGCCGAGCGGCTCCTCGCCGACATCGTCGCCGACGCCCACCGGCCCCTCACGCCCCGCCAGATGTTGGAGACGATCGCCGATTTCTTCGGCTTCAGCGTCGAGCAGCTCTGTGGCAAGAGCCGGCAACGACCCCTCGTCCTTGCCCGCCAGATCGGGATGTTCCTCTTCCGGGCCCTCACCGATCTCTCCTTCCCCGCCATCGCCCGCGAGTTCGGCGGCCGCGACCACACCACCGTGATCCACGCCGTCGACAAGGTCCAGAAGCTGATGACCGAACGCCAGCAGGTCTACGACCAGGTGACCGAGCTCACGCAACTGCTCAAGTCGTCGTGACCGACGGCGTGGGGACAGCGAGCGGGACAACCATGTGGATGGCCGGCGCTACCCCGTGGACAGCCCGTGTTCATCCACGGGCCATCCCGGCCGATCTCGATGGGCTGTGGAATCCTGTGGACGAGACGGCGCGAGCTCGGCCCGCCGCGAGCAGGTCCGACAGGCGGCCGTCCACAATTCACAGCACCAACCATCATCACCACTGATCAGAACAACTCGTCGAGGAAGAAGGAACCGCACGTGAAGTTCCGATGCGAACGTGACGTACTCGCGGACGCGCTGGCCACCGCCGGGCGCGCCGCCACGGGACGCACGGGCTCGTTGCCCGTGTTGTCGGGTGTGCGCATCGACCTGCACGGTGACGAACTGCGGGTCACCGGCACCGATCTCGAGCTCACCATCCAGGTTGCCGTCACGGTTTCGGGTGACAGCGACGGTGCCACCGTGCTGCCGGCTCGGCTCGCCGCCGACATCGTGCGTTCGTTGGAGACCGGCGCCGTCACGGTGGAGGCCGATCAGGACGACGCCCGCATCTCGGCCGGCCGGTCCCAGTTCGCCGTCCGTCCCCTGTCGCTCGACGACTTTCCTCGATTGCCTGACGCCGCGGCCGATGCCGTCACACTGCCGTCGGCCACCTTCGGCGAGGCCCTGCGCCAAGTCGCCCGAGCTGCCAGTGGCGACGAGTCCCGTCCGATCCTCACCGGCGTCCTGTTGGCCGCCGAGAACGACGGTCTGCGCCTCGTCGCCACCGACTCCTACCGGCTGGCCGTCCGTGACCTTCCCGGTACCTCGGTGTTGCGTACCGACCAGAAGGTCCTCGTGCCGTCGCGGGCGTTGAACGAGCTGGCTCGGCTGCTCCCGTCGTCGGGCGAGGTCACGTTGCGGCTGGGTGAACGCGACGCCACCTTCGAGATCGGCGGGGCGCGCCTGTCGACGCGCCTCATCGAAGGCGAGTTCCCGAACTACCGCCAGCTCATCCCGCAGCAATACCCCAACCGCCTCACCGTCGGCCGGGAGCCGCTCCTCGACGCCGTGCGTCGGGTGAAGCTGCTCGCTCGTGACTCCACACCGATCCGGCTGTCAATGTCACCCGACGCTCTCGATCTCACCGCCACCACGCAGGACATCGGCCAGGCGGCCGAGAGCCTCGATGCCAAGTACGAAGGCGCCGAGATGGTCGTGGCCTTCAATCCCGACTACCTGTCGGCCGGTGTCGATGCCGTCACGACCGACGAAGTGGTGCTGGAGACGCTCGACGCCATGAAGCCGGCGGTGCTGCGGGCCGGTGAAGCGACCGACTTCCTCTACCTGCTCATGCCGGTCCGCGTCCCGTAGTCCCGCGTGCTCCTCCGGCGCCTCGAGCTCACCGATTTCCGCAACTACCCCCGCGCGGTGGTCGAGCTCGACCCCGGCCTCACCGTCGTCACCGGCGCCAACGGTGTGGGCAAGACCAATCTCGTCGAGGCCATGGCGTGGCTCGCCACGCTCGAGAGCTTCCGGGGCGCGCCCCACGAGGCGCTCGTGCGCGAGGGCGCCGAGCGGGCCGTGGTGCGGGCCGAGGTGCAGCAGGACGACGGGCGGATCGTCACGATCGACGCCGAGCTCCCCCTCACGGGCCGCCACCGCGTCCAGGTGAATCGCCAGCGGCTGGTGCGCGCGCGTGACCTGTTGGGCGTGCTGCAGGTGAGTGTCTTCGCGCCCGATGATCTCGCCCTCGTGAAGGGCGGACCAGGGGAACGGCGCCGGTTCCTCGATACGACGCTCGTCGGCCTGCACGTGAAGCACGACGCGTTGCGGAGCGACCTCGAGCGCATCCTCCGCCAGCGCAACATGCTCTTGAAGCAGGCCGGCGGCCGGCTGAGCTCCGACATCGTCACCACGCTCGACGTCTGGGACGCCAAGCTCACCGACGTTGGCACGGCCCTGGGTGACGCCCGAGATGCACTCGTCACCGAGCTCGAGCCCCTCGTGGGCAAGGCGTACGCCGATGTGGCGGGCGCGCCGGGCGAGGTCCACTTGCGGTACGCGCCGGCCTGGAGGGCCACCGGGCTGGCGACGGCGCTCGCCGCGAGCCGGGTCGAGGACGTACGCCGTCAGATGACGTTGGTCGGTCCCCATCGCGACGAGCTCGACATCGCCCTCGCCGGCCTGCCCGCCCGCACCCACGCGTCGCAGGGCGAGCAGCGGTGCGTGGCGCTGGCCCTGCGCTTGGCGGCCCACCGTGCCGTCACGGATCGCGTGGGCACGCCGCCGCTGCTCCTGCTCGACGACGTGTTCTCCGAGCTCGATCCCGATCGGGCCAGTGCCCTCGTGCAGCACCTGCCGGCGACCCAGGTCGTCGTCACGACGGCGGGCTCACTGCCGTCGGGCGCGGTGGCGTCACGGCGCCTCGTCATCCGAGAGGGGCGCGTCGTCGATGGCTGACGATCCCGTCTCTCTCGAAGAGAGCCTCGACGGGCTCCTCCGCTCCTTGCGCGGTGCCGGTGCGCGCGCCACCGCCGGGGTGTTCGGGCAGTGGGAGGATGCCGTCGGGCCACTCGTCGCCGCCCACGCGCGCCCGGCCTTGCTCGACGACGGCCGCCTGGTCGTCGACGTCGATCAGCCGGGGTGGGCCACGCAGTTGCGGTACCTCGAAACCGATCTGCTCGCCCGCTTGGCCGCCGTCGCCGGGCCGGGCGCGGTGCGCAGCATCGAGGTGCGCGTGCGGCCTTCTTGAAGGCGGGAATGCGGGTTCTCGGCGTCGTTCGCGTCGAAAACGAGGCACCCCGACGCCGAGATGTCGAGCCACGCCGAGAATCCCGTGTTCGAGGTTCGGGCGGTGCGCACACCAGTTCGTTTTCGCTCGATCAGTGCCGCCGTTTCGTCACTCGCAGCTGATACACTGTCAACATCGTGATTCTGGGTCCTGACCTGCGGTTTCGGCCAGATCACCTGAGCATTCGAATCCCGCGGGAGCGCGCGTCTTGACCCAGCTGCAATCCGACTACGGCGCCAAGGACATCCAAGTCCTCGAGGGCCTCGATCCGGTCCGCAAGCGGCCGGGCATGTACATCGGTTCCACGGGTCTGGCCGGCCTCCACCATCTCGTGTGGGAGGTCGTCGACAACTCCGTCGACGAGGCCATGGCGGGCCACGCCAACCGCATCGACGTCACGTTGCAGGCCGACGGTGGGTGCCGGGTGCAGGACAACGGCCGTGGCATCCCGGTCGATCCGTATCCGTCGGGCCCGCACAAGGGCAAGAGCACGGTCGAGGTCGTGCTCACGGTGTTGCACGCCGGCGGCAAGTTCGGCGGCAACGGCTACAAGGTCTCGGGCGGCCTCCACGGCGTCGGGGTGAGCGTGGTGAACGCCTTGTCCGAGCGCCTCGTCGTCGAGGTCGACCGCGACGGCAAGCGGTACCGCCAAGAGTTCGCCAAGGGCGGCCGGCCCCAGTCGAAGCTCGAAGTCGTCGGAAAGTCGCCTCGCGACCGAACCGGTGCCACCGTCACGTTCTGGCCCGATCCCACGGTGTTCGTCGCCGAGGGGAGCGAGTTCAGCGCGCGCACAGTGCTCGAGCGGCTGCAGACGATGGCCTTCCTGAACAAGGGGCTCGAGATCCGGTTCTTCGACGAGCGGCCGGGCAAGGAGCAGCAGGTCACCTACCGATACGCCGGCGGCATCGTCGACTACGTGAAGCACCTCAACGCGTCCAAGGAGGCGCTCTTCAAGAGCGTCGCCAGCTACGAGGCCGACGAGGACGACCAGC
>DASXAI010000713.1:0-6979 GCA_036406775.1 Acidimicrobiales bacterium | reverse complement strand
ACTTGGTGGTTGTGCTCACTCCCGGCTCGCAGCGACGCCGCGATCTCGTCCGTGGTCACGAGCTCCGGGAGCGGGTCGCCCGGGCGGCGGCGCCGAGCCCGCTTCGTCACAGTCTCCCAACGATGGTCGGCATCGGCGACGATGACAGTGGCGTCCGAGAACGTCACCTCCCGGCACGGCCGGCCCAACATCACCTCCGAGCAGTCCTTCACCCGCACGGGACGCCCGGTGTCGGAGAAGACCTCATCGCCAACTCGCAGGTCGCCCATGGTCCGCCACCCGTGGGGCGTCGGGACCGGCGTGGCGACGCTCAGCGCCTTGCCCTCCACCCTGCCCACGAGGTCGTCGGCGAGGGCAACGCGCTCCAGCGTCGAGCCGAGCACGAACTCGCCGGGGTGGAGGATGAAGAAGCCGTCGCGATCGATCTCGACCAGCTCGGTGAGATCGCGCTGGTCCACCTTCACGTCGATCACCTGCGACGTGTAGTTGCGGAAGACGCGGAAGAGGTTGTCGCAACGGAGGTCGACGGACGCCGGCTGGAGGCAGCCTTCGTCGAACGGATCGATCTCGATCCGCCCGGCGGCCAGCTCCTCACGGATCGATCGGTCCGACAGGATCACGGCGCCGCACCCTAGCGATGGCCGGGAGCCGGCCCGACTTGGTACCCTCGGACCCTTCGCGGGTGTAGTTCAGCGGCAGAACATCAGCTTCCCAAGCTGAGAACGCGGGTTCGATTCCCGTCGCCCGCTCCAATGCGGTGATTAGGGAAATTCCTCGTCACTAGCCATTTCTAGGCTCTTCGAACCGTCCGACAGGACCACGCCCGGACCCCGGTATCGGCGTCGCCGCCCTCGACCACCGCGGCCCGTTGCGCGTCGTCGTCGGTCACCGGGTCGACGACACGACGGGCATGCCGTCGGGAGGGCGGGTTCAGCCTCAGGCGTTGATGCCGGCGACCACGCGGCCTTGGATCGTCGCCTGGTGAGCAGCGAGCTCGTCGTCGGGGGTAGGAAGCGGGACGATGTCGAACACCACCTGCTTGATGGTGCCGGTGAAGGGGAACGGCGCCTGCAGGGCGTAGCTCCGTTCCACGACGCCGCCGTTGTCGCAGCCCATGTCCATGCCGGCGTACGCCGTGAAGCGATGGGGAACGGTGTTGTCGATCGTCCCCCCGCCCACCGCGGCGTCCCCGACGTACAGCGTGACGGTGCCGCCCGTGCCCAGCTTGCCTGGCGAGTCGGCGGTGAACTCCATGCGCACCTGCACCTCGCCGGTGGGTAGCGGGCTGGTGGCCTCCTGGCGGTAGACCTTGACGCCCAGCATGCTGTACGTGTGCTTCAGCTTCTGGTCCTGGACGAACAGCGAGAAGCCACCGAGGTGGTTGGCCTCGGCCACGATCACTCCCTCGGCGCCACCGTCGGGGACCACCAGGTCGGCGGTGATGGAGTACGAGTGGGCGTAGATGGGCGGGATCATGCCCGGTGCCACATTCTCGACATCGCCCGAGAACGGATACGTCGTTTGCGTCGGTGGCGGCGGCGCGATGCCCCAGAACGCGCCGAGGGGAGCGAGCAGGGGCGTGACGTGGTACTTGTCCATCTCGGCGTACATGAGCTCCCGGAGCTCCTGCACCTTGCCGGGGTTGTCCGCCGCCAGGTCGTGGGCCTGGCTGAAGTCGTCGGGGAGGTAGTACAGCTCGACCGGATCGGTGTCGGGATTCCACACGGCGGGCGCGAACTGCGCCATGGTCGGCGGCGAGTAGTCCCACGGCAGGTGCGGCAGCAGGGTCGACAGCCACCAGCCGTCCTTGTACATGGCGCGATTGCCGTAGATCTCGAAGTACTGCTGGGTGTGGTGTTCGGGGGCCTCCGGATTTACGAACGACGACGCGAAGCTGAAGCCCTGCATCGATTGCTGCGCGATGCCGTCGACGCTCGTCGGCGCCGGGATCCGCGCCACGTCGAGGATGGTGGGGGCCACGTCTGTCACGTGGGTGAACTGCGAGCGCAGGCCGCCGCGATCGGAGATGCGGGCCGGCCAGTGGATCAACATCGGGTTGCGGGTGCCTCCCAGATGCGACGCCACCTGCTTACCCCACTGGAACGGGCAGTTGCCGGCCCACGCCCAGGCGGCGGAATAGTGGGGTAGAAGGAGGTCGGTCCCCCAGGCCGGGATGCCGCCATGGAGGGCGATGAGCTCGAGCTGCTGTTCGACCGTGAGCGGGATCCCGTTCTCGGTGGTCAGCTCGTTGAACGTGCCCGTCAGAGTGCCCTCCATGCTGGCGCCGTTGTCACCCCAGATCCAGATCACCAAGGTGTCGTCGAGCTCTCCCATCTGATCGACGGCATCGAGCAGCCGGCCCACGTTCGAGTCGGCGTTCTCTTGGAACCCGGCGTACACCTCCATCTGCCGGGAGTAGAGGCGCTTCTCGTGCTCGTCGAGCGAGTCCCATGCCGGGAAGGCACGGTCGTCAGGCCCCGAACCCTGGGGGTTCGCCGGCGAGGGTGTCAGCTCGGCATCCGGTGGGATGACACCCAGCTCCTTCTGGCGCGCGAACGTTTCTTCCCGGTACTGGTCCCATCCACTGTCGAAGCGGCCGGCGTACTTGTCGCTCCACTGCTTCGGGACTTGGTGCGGGGCGTGCGAGCAGCCGGTCGAGTAGTACAAGAAGAAGGGCGTCTCGGCGTTCTGGGCCCGCATGCGATGCAGCCAGGCGATGGCCTGGTCGGTCATGTGGTCGGGCAGGTAGTAGTGATCGCCCTCGGGAACGCCGACGATGGACTGGTTCTCGGCGATCAAAGGGTCGTACTGGCCGCTCTCCCCGCCCAGGAAGCCCCAGAAGTAGTCGAAGCCCCACCCGTTGGGCCACCGGTCGAGCGGCCCCGCGGGCCCTTGCTCGTGATCCGGGGTGAGATGCCACTTCCCGATGGCCGCGGTGGCATACCCGTTGCCCTGGAGGATGCGCGGGAGCGACGCCGCGTCCTTGGCGACGAAGCCGCTGTAGCCCGGAAAACCGGTCGGCGTCTCGGTGACGGCACCGAGGCCGACGGCGTGATGGTTGCGCCCCGTCAGCAAAGCGGCCCTCGTGGGCGAGCACAGGGCGGTGACGTGGAAGCGGTTGTAGCGCAGCCCGCCTTCCGCGATGCGGGTGAAGTTGGGCGTCTGGACGGCGCCGCCGAAGGTGCTGGGGTTGCCGAATCCGGCGTCGTCGATCAGGATCAGCAGAACGTTCGGCGCGCCCTGGGGCGGCTCGACCGGGTTCACGATGTTCCAGTCCGGCTCCGACCCCTCCAGGGTGCGGTGGATCGTCCCGGTGAACGTCGGGTCGGGGATCGGCAGTGTGGAACGGTCGATGTCGTCGCTCATCGTCGACTCCTCTCGGGGGCACTCGCCAGGCTGCTCGTCGCCGATCGACGAGTCACTGTCGGGCCATCGCTACTTTCATCTGGGTCTCGCTGTCGCCGATGAGCTCGCCGCTCACGTCGACGGTCACCTCGTGGATGGTGCCGCTGAAGGCAAAGGGCCCCGTGTAGTCGGGGGTCACCACCGAACCCGGGTTCGCGCCGCAGGTCAGCGCGCCGGGATTGAATATGGCTGGCGTGGTGAACGGTGCGTCCATGTCGCCGACCAGTTCGTCGTCGACGTAGAGCTGCATCCGGCCCGGCGCACCCCTGCCGTGCAGGAAATCGACATCGCCCGTCGGCTCGAACTCGAAGCGCAACTTGTGCCGGCCCGCGGGGACGTCAGAGTTCGATGCCACCCGGAAGTACTCCCTGGCGACGTAGTTGTGCACATAGTGGAGCCTGCCGGCCTGCACGAACAAGGAGTAGCCGCCGGCGGCCGATCCCTGGCAGAGGAGAACTCCCTCCGCGCCCCCCACCGGGATGTCGACGTCGGCGGTGATGCTGTGGGGCCGGTTCAGCACCTTCGGGCACGCGAAGTATGGGATCGACTGCGTGTTCGGGTAGTACACGTAGCGGTCGCGCGGTGCTGCGAGGAGCGGCTTCTCACCGATCACTCTGAGGAGGGCACTCCCGTCGACAGGCAGCACGTTGTACTTCCCGGCCTCGCTGTACCACGTGCCGATCAACGCGATCAGCTTGTCGCCGTTGTCGGCGGCGACGTTGTGATTCTCGGCGAAGTCGTCCGCAACGTGGTACAGCTCCCAGCCGCTCCGGTCGAGCTCGCTCAGGGCCTCGGGCGAGATCGGGGACCCGAACGGCTGCGCCGCCTCCGCGTACGAGGGACCCGGCCACGGGCACACCGCTCGCCATCCGTCGTGGTAGATCGAGCGGTGACCGAGCACCTCGAAGTACTGGGTGTGGTGCCTTGTTTCCGCCGCCCCGTCATCGAAGGTGTGGGCGAAGCTCACGCCCTGAATCGGCGACTGCGCAACGCCGCGGATCGTGCCCGGCGCCTCGATCCCGAGCACGTCGAGCACGGTCGGCACCATGTCGATGATGTGCGCGTACTGCGTGCGCACGTCACCCTTGGCCTTGATCCCCTTCGGCCAGTGCACGATGAACGGGTCGGATGCACCACCGCGGTACGTCTCACGCTTCCACCGACGAAAAGGTGTGTTGCCCGCCCACGTCCAGCCCCACGGGTAGTGATTGAAGTGCTTCGGCCCGCCGATCTCGTCGATGACCTTCAAGCTCTCCTCTGGCGGCTCGGGACAGTTGTTGAAGAACTGCGCCTCGTTCGTCGTGCCGGTCACGCCACCCTCGGCACTCGCCCCGTTGTCGGAGACCACCATGATCAGGGTGTTGTCGAGCTCACGAATCGTCCGCAAGAATTCGATGAGGCGACCGACGTGACGGTCGGTATGGCTCAAGAAGCCCGCGAACACCTCCATCTCGCGGGCATACAGGCGCCGCGCGTCGTTCGACAGCGATCCCCACTCGGGCACATCGGGATCGTGGCGGGAGATCTCCGCGTCGGCGGGCACGACGCCGAGCTCCTTTTGACGAGCGAAGGCCTTCTCGCGATAGGCCTCCCAGCCGTCGTCGAACTGACCTCTGTACTTGTCGGCCCACTCTCTCGGGACGTGGTGCGGCGCGTGCGTTGCCCCCGGGCAGAAGTGCAGGAAGAACGGCTTGTCGGGGTCGACCTGCTTGGCGTCGAGGACGAACTGGATCGCCTTGTCGACGAGGTCGGACGTCAGGTGATACCCCTCATCGGGTGTGGCCGGCGGCTCGACCTGGTGGTTGTCGTACACAAGATCGGGGTTCCACTGGCTGGTGTCACCGCCAAGGAACCCGTAGAAACGCTCGAATCCTCGGCCGAGCGGCCACCGATCGTACGGCCCCGCGCCGGTCTCCTGGCTGCTCGGGATCAGGTGCCACTTCCCGAGCATGTACGTGTTGTACCCGCGCGCGAGCAGCATCTCCGAGAGGTAGCCGTTCTCGAATGGCACGTTGCCGTTGTAACCCGGGAAGCCCGTGGCGAGCTCGGTGACGCACGCCATCGCGTTGCTGTGGTGATTTCGGCCGGTGATGATGCACGACCGGCTCGGCGAGCACAGCGCCGTCGTGTGCATGTTGCTGTAGCGCAGACCGTTCTTGGCGAGGGCGTCGAGGTTCGGGGTCTCGATGGGGCTGCCGAAACAACCCAACTGCCCGAAGCCCGTGTCGTCGAGCACGACGAACATCACGTTGGGCGCACCCTTCGTCGCCCGCGCGGGCGACGGCCACGCCGGACTCGACTCGTCGGCGGTGCGACCCACTACACCAGTGAACGGGGTTCCGTCTGGGTACTCGACGATCGGCATGCCTCGCTCCTTCTGCTCCGGGCTCGAACGTCGAGCCGTTGTCGCCGGTGGGCTGGCCGAGGTCTCTTCTCGCCCCTGCCGGGCACCCTCAGAATGGATCCCCGAAGGGGGTGAAGAGACTGAGTTTCCGATCGGTCAGCTCGCGCTCTCCGAGGGCGTCGAGCGCAGCGACGTAGGCGATGAACTGGCGCTTCGCCAGCTCCGAGACAGCACGCAACGCACCTGGCAGCGGCTGCTCCATCTCCTGCGGGACGTACCGGGTGAACAGGTCCCGAAGCATTCGGCGAGCTTGCGGGTGGTCGGGCTGATTGTCCAGCTCGAGCCGCCCGTCTTCCGTGGCGTAGTCGTAGAACTCGAGCTCGACCGTGTCCGGATCGATGACCGCGGTACCAGCGCGCCAGTCGGCGTACACGCCGAGCTTCGCCCGCTCTGTGCGCAGGGCGAGGATGTAGCGCGGCGAGCCGTTGAAGTTGTAGTACTTCGGCACGACCTCGTCGGTTGCCATGACGACCGCGTCGCGGCCCTTCGCACGGTTCGAGCGCAGCAGAGTGGTCAGGTCCAGGCGCCGGGAATAGATGGAAGCCAGGTCACCTTTCATCCAGCTTTGGTTCCCGGTGGCGAGCGTGGCGAACATCGGGACGAGGTCGACGCTCGACGTGAGTTGCTCCCGCAGGACGTCCGTGTCGCCCGTGAAACGGCCAGTGGGGTCGGAGACGATCAACGGCACGTTGAACGCCTCCTCGTAGGCCGTCCCCGCCTTGTTCGCCGGGAACCCATGGGCTCCTGAGAAATCGCCATGGTCCGAGGTCATGACGAACACGGTGTTCGCGGCGACGTCGGGCGGGATCGACGCCAGGACCTGTCCGATGTTGGCGTCGACCATGTTCATGACCTGCGTGTAGCTGTCGAGCCCCTTCTGCCAGTACGTGTACGGCGCGTACGCCGTCTGGATCTTGGGGTTACCGAGCGGGTACTCCCGAAGCTCGAAGTCGTCCGCACCCGTCTTCGTCGGGTCGTCGGTGATGCCACCCCACACCAGTTCCGTGAAGGCCCGGGCCCACAGCTGGGTCGAGGGCTTCCTGTTGCTCTTCAGCGTCGCCATCGATTCCCAGTTGGGCGGGACCGTTGGGTAGCCACGCGGCGGCGGGTTGATCTCGACGGGCACAGGGTCGAAGTGGACGATCGGTGAGACCGGAGGGTTGGCCGAGT
>DASXAI010000712.1:0-2887 GCA_036406775.1 Acidimicrobiales bacterium | reverse complement strand
GGGTGCTGGGCGTCGCGGATCTCGAGGTCGGTGTCGTTCCAGAGGAGCATCCTGGTGCCGTCGGCCGAGACGTCGTCCAGCCAGCGGCCCGATGCTGTCGGGTGCACGACGAGGCCCTCCCCGCCGTCGTCGGCCCAGAGGCCCACCTGCCCGTCGTCGGCCGTCGTCGCGAGGTAACGGCCGTCGGCGCTGTACGCCAACGGTCCGGCCCCGCCGGTTCGCCCTCGCAAGGGGTTGCCGATGGGCGAGTCGGCGACCTCGTCGTAGAAGGTGACGATGCCCGTCCCCGAGCCGATGGCGAGGGTGGCGGCTGCAGTGGGGCTGAAGGCCAGACCACGCGCACCATGGGTGCGTCGCGAGGCGTCCCCGACCAGCCGACCGGAGCCGACGTCCCACACGACGGCCAGGAGGTCCGGGTTGGCGGCGAGGCGGGAGCCGTCGGGCGACATCGTGAACGATGACGCCGCGGACCAGTCCCCTGCGGATTCGAGTGGCAGCTGACGCGTCGTCCGCCCAGAGTCGAGATCGACGAACGACAGTGCGCCGTCGGTGCTGACGGAAGCCAGGGTGCCGTCGGGCGCGAACCAGGCGGCCAGGCCGGATGCGGGCGCCGGAAGTGACATGTGCACCGGAGTGAGCGTGGCGTCGTCCCAAACCTCGTCGCGCCAGGGACCATCGGCACTGCCGCGTACCGCGGCGACGAACTGTTTGCCGTTGGGCCGGAAGTGCACGCCGCTGCCGGCGGTCGCCGGTGCGTGCATATCCAGTCGCGTCAGTGCATGGTCGTCGAGGTCGAACACGTAGAGCGTGCTGCCGTCCGAGGCGATCACCTGGCGGCCGTCCGGGCGGACGTCGACCCCGTAGGCCTCGGCGTCGGTGGTGAAGCGGCCGACCTCGGTGTGCGTCGTGGTGTCATGGACCACGATGAGCCCGGTGGTGTCGGCGAGGCCGGCCGTGCCGGCGTTGGCGACGACCCGGCCGTCGGCGCTGAGAGCGACGCCGTCTGCGAGGCGGATGGGGCCGGGCAGGAATCCGAGGAACGACGAGTTGGTGTGGTGGAACGTCGTGCCGGCGTGGAACCGCAAGCCTTGGGACCGCTCGGCCGAGAGGTTGTGGGTGAGGGCTGAGAACAGCGCCCCCTTCGTCTCGGGGGAGTCCTGGTGGCGGCGGGCTTCGACGGCCAGGAGCATCGCCAGGTCGAGATGGCTGTCGAGTTGGCCCCCGGAGTCGGCGACGAGACGCGCGACCACGGCGTCGTTCCGCTGCTGGTCGGCGGCGACACGGGCGGCGTTGGCGTGCGCGGCGGCAGTGTCGGCGCGGCTGCGTTGGATGAAGGCGACGGTCCCGGCGACCAGCGCGACAACCATGGCGACGGCCACCCCTGCCAGGAGCGCCCGGAGGCGCCGGACGCGCCGGCGCAGGGCGCGGGCCTCGTTCTCCTCGTGGGCCGCGCTGGCGTCGAGGAAGGCCCGCTCGCCGCTGGCGAGGTCGGGACGCGTGCGGGTGTCCCATTCGAGAGTGGCCTCGAGACGAGCGCCCCGGTACAGCTCGCTGTCGGGGTGCCCCATCGAGTCCCACCCGGCCGAAGCGGTGGTGAGGTGGCGGAAGAGACGCTGCCCTTCCTGGTCGTCGTCCAGCCACGAGCGCAGGCGAGGCCACTCGCGTACGAGGGCTTCGTGGGCCACCTCCACACCGGCGTCGCCGGCAACCAGCAACCGGCCCCGCACGAAGGCATCGACAACTCGGCGGTGGTTGTCATCGGTCGCGATCAGCCGGGCATCGAGGCGTTGCCGGACAGCTTCGCCGTCGGTGGCGGGGGTGACGAGGCGCAGGAACAGCGCTCGGGCGAGGGGCCGCTGGTCGGGCGGGAGGCCTTCGTAGAGACGCTCGGCTGACGTGGCGATGGCCCGGCGCAGGCCGCCGGTGGCGAGGTAGCCGTCGACGGTGAGGACCCGCCCGTCGCGGTTCGCCCACGTCTCGGCGAGGGCGAACGACAGCAGCGGCAGCCCGCCCGGCTCGCCCGCGACGTCACGCAGCAGCAGCTCGACGAGTCCCGGCTCCAGGCGGAGGCCGGCGCCGCGGGCGGGCTCCTCGATGACGGTGCGCAACTCCGGTTCGGTCATCAGCGTGATGAGGTGGAGGCCGGCCTCGAGGCGCCGGGCGAAGGCGGGGTGCGTGCCAACGGTGCCGACATGATCGGCGCGTAGCGCGACCACGACGGGGGCAACGTCGACGCGTCCTACCACGGCGTCGAGGAACCGTTCGACGTCCCTTGGCGGGACGCCGAGGGTGACGAGCTCCTCGAGCTGGTCGACGACGAGCACCGTGTGGGGACTTGCCGTGGCGAGTGTCGCTGCCAGCGCCCCGAGCGGATCGGCGCCGGGCGTGAACACGGCGACAGCCCGCCCGCTTCGTCGCAGCCGGCTGGCGACACCGGCACGTACCAGAGACGACTTGCCGCTGCCAGACGCGCCCACCACCGCGACGAACGAGGCGGCGGCAAGGCGCTCGAGGCAGGTCTGAACTTCACGATCACGCCCGAAGAACGTGTCGTCGTCGTCCACGTCGTAGGGCACAAGTCCCCGGTAGGGGCAGCGGGCGTCGACGCGGGGCGGCGCCGTTGCAGTGCCCACCAATCCAGGGTCCTGCTGGAGGATGCGTTGCTCCAACTCGAACAGCTCGGGCCCCGGGCTGACACCCAACTGTTCGGCCAGCACCGCCCGGGCTCGCTGGATCGTCCGGAGGGCGTCACCCTGGCGGCCCGAGCGGTACAGAGACAGCGCCAGCAGCGCCCAGCGCCGTTCGCTCAACGGTTCAGCCGCCACCAGCCCCTCACCATCGGCGACGGCGCGGGGGATGTCGCCCGAGGCCAGCCGGGCTTCGAGGA
>DASXAI010000711.1:0-3128 GCA_036406775.1 Acidimicrobiales bacterium | reverse complement strand
AGCGCACAGTGGCCGTGATCGACCGGCTCCGCGACGTCGGCGTCCGATTCGCCATCGACGACTTCGGCACCGGCTATTCGTCGCTGTCGTACCTGAAGCGCCTCGACGTCGACGAGGTCAAGATCGACCGCTCCTTCGTGCGCGACATGGCCAGGGATCCCGATCTCGCGTCGATCGTCCGCTCGACGGTGGACCTCGGTCGCAACCTCGACCTGAACGTCGTGGCCGAGGGCGTGGAGGATGCCCGCACGGCGTCGATGCTCCTCGGACTCGGCTGCGACGTGGTGCAGGGGTTCTACCTCTCGCCGGCCCTCCCGGCGGGCGATGTCGACCGGGTCCTGGTGGAGGGCATCAAAGGAGTGTGCGTCCCGGCGCCGACCCAACCGCCGCGCCGCGTCTCCGAGCCCAGCATGCGCCGCTGACCGCATGCCGAGGTGGTCGCCGGCGGCCATAACCTGAGAGCGTGCCGCCGGTCGCCTACCTCGATCACGCCGCTTCGACGCCGATGCGCGCCGAGGCGGTCGAGGCCATGCGGCCGTTCCTCCAGGATCGCTTCGCCAACCCGTCCGGTGCGCACGCGGCGGCGCGGGACGCGCGCCGCGCCGTCGACGAGGCCCGCGACGTCGTGGCCGAGGCACTGGGCTGCCAGCCCGGCGAGGTGGTGTTCACCAGTGGTGGCACCGAGGCCGACAACCATGCGGTGCTCGGCGCCGTCCGCCACCACGGCGGGGTCGCCGTCGCCACCGCCGTCGAGCACCACGCCGTCCTGCACCCCGTCGAACACGTCGGCGGTCGGCTCGTGCCCGTCGACGAGCGGGGCCGCGTCGACCTCGACGCGCTGGCCGCCGTCCTGAACGACGACGTCACGGTGGTGTCCGTGATGCTCGCCAACAACGAGGTCGGCACCGTGCAGCCGTTCGACGCCGTGACCGCGTTGGTGCGGCAGCGGGCACCGCGCGCCGTCCTGCACACGGACGCGGTGCAGGGCTTTGCGTGGCTCGACGTCGCGGTGCTCACCGCGGAAGCCGATTGCGTCAGCGTGAGCGCCCACAAGTTCGGCGGCCCCAAGGGCGTCGGCGCCCTCGTGGTGCGTACGGGCACGACGCTCGAGCCGCTGATTCTCGGTGGCGGCCAGGAGCGCGACCGCCGCAGCGGCACCCACAACGTGGCTGGCATCGTGGCGATGGCGGCCGCCATGCGGGCCACGGTCGCGGAGCGGGCGCCCACGGTCGAGCGGGTGGGCGCGCAGCGGGACCGCCTCGTCGACGGTCTGATCGCGGCCGTGCCCGACCTGTTCGAGACCGTGCCGCGCGTCGACAAGGTGGCCGGCTCGGCCCATGTGTGCGTCGACGGCATCGAGAGCGAGGCGCTGCTGTTCCTCCTCGAGCGGGGCGGCGTGTACGCGTCCGTGGCGTCGTCGTGTGCCAGCGGCGCCATGGAGCCCTCCCACGTCCTGGCGGCCATGGGCGTGGCCAAGGAGCGGTCGGGCGGCGCGCTGCGGCTCTCGCTCGGCTACGCGTCCACCGATGCCGACGTCGACCTCGCCCTCGAGGTCGTGCCGGACGCAGTGCGGCGGCTACGGCGATGAGCGCCGTCCTCGTCGCCATGAGCGGCGGCGTCGACTCCTCGGTGGCGGCGGCGATGCTGCTCGACGAGGGCCACGAGGTCGTCGGCGTCACCATGCGCCTGTGGGGCGGCGAGAGCGACACCGGCTGCTGCTCGGTCGCCGACGTCGACGACGCGCGGCGCGTCGCCCAACAGCTCGGGATCGACCACCTCGTGTTCAACTTCGGCGACGACTTCCTCGTCCACGTCGTCGATCCGTACGTGACCGCCCACGTGGCCGGGCGCACGCCGAACCCGTGCATCGAGTGCAACCGCCACGTGAAGTTCGACCGCCTGTTGCGCCGGGCCGAGTTGCTCGGCTTCGACGCCGTGGCCACCGGGCATCACGCCCGCATCGTCGACGGGCGCGTCGCACGGGGCGCCGACCGGGCCAAGGATCAGAGCTACGTCGTGCACATGCTCGGGCGCGACGACCTCGCACGCGTCCGCTTCCCGGTGGGCACGCTGACCAAGGACGACGTTCGCCGGCGCGCCTCGGCCCTCGGGCTGCGCACGGCCACGAAGCCCGACAGCCAGGACGTGTGCTTCATCACCACCGGCGGCGGCCGGTCCGAGTTCCTCGGCCGGCGCGTGGCGTTCACGCCGGCCACCGTGGTCGATACCGATGGTGCCGTCGTCGGCGGCGTCGAGGCCGTCGAGCTCGTCACGGTCGGGCAGCGTCGCGGTCTCACCGGCGGCGGCGGCTTGCGTCGCTACGTCACCGCGGTCGACCGCGGCCGCGCCACGATCACGGTCGGGCCGTTGGACGCGCTCCTCACCGATCGCGCGGTGGTCGAGGATCTGCACTGGGTCGACGGTCCGGTCGACGGCGAGGTGCTCGTGCAGACCAGCGCCCACGGGCAGCCGCAGCCCGCCGTCGTCGACGGCGACGTCGTCGTGTGGCGGACGCCGCAACGGCGGGTCGCGCCGGGGCAGGCGGTGGTCTGCTACGACCGGTCCGACACGTTCGTCGTGGCCGGCGGCACCGCGGCGTAGCCCCGTCGCTCGGCTTCGGCCAGCAGCCGCCCGGGGCGGCTCGGGCTCACCAGGAACGCCGCCACCGTGACGGTGTGGCCCGAGCGCTCGGCGAAGGTGCCGGCCATCAGCACATTGGCCGAGCCGACCAGCGTCACCTCGACCGCGGGTCCGAGGGCCTTGGCGGTGAGGTCGGTGGCCGTGGTCGTGGCCGGAGCCAGGTGTACCGCCGCGACCGTGGCGCGCCGGACCATCGCGGTGTCGGCCAGGACGAGAGGGTCGCGCACCACCACGCCGGCCGGCACGTAGACGAACCATCGCAACGACAGCCGGTGGAAGCGACGGACGGCGGTGGTGACGAGCGGTACACCGACGGCCGTCACGACGACGCCGGCCACCCACGCGTGGGCCGCCAGCAGCATCGGCCCCGCCGCCGTGGCTGCGGTCACGAGCCACGCCAGCTCGAGCGGGCCGGCCACGAGGGGACCCGGTGGCCGCAGCGGGAAGCGGGCCTCGTCGCCGTACGCCGACGCCTGCACGAAGGCCTG
>DASXAI010000710.1:0-2194 GCA_036406775.1 Acidimicrobiales bacterium | reverse complement strand
CCCAGACGCTGATCAACATCCGGCCCGTCGTGGCCGCCATCAAGGAGTTCTTCGGCACCAGCCAGCTCTCCCAGTTCATGGACCAGGTGAACCCGCTGTCGGGCCTCACCCACCGGCGGCGTCTGTCGGCGCTCGGACCGGGCGGCCTGTCGCGTGAGCGCGCCGGGTTCGAGGTCCGCGACGTGCACTTCAGCCACTACGGCCGTATGTGCCCGATCGAGACGCCGGAAGGCCCGAACATCGGCCTCATCGGCGCCCTGTCCACCTATGCCCGGGTGAACGAGTTCGGCTTCATCGAGTCGCCGTACCGCAAGGTCGTCAACGGCCGTGTCACCGACGAGATCGTCTACATGGCGGCCGACGAGGAGGAGGAGTACGTCGTCGCCCAGGCCAACGCGCCGCTCAACGAGAACGGCACGTTCAAGGACGAGAAGGTGCTCGTGCGGCGGTCGCCGCAGGCCGCCAGCCTGGCCGACCTGAAGCTCCAGCTCGAGCGGGACGTCTTCTTCGGTGCCACCACGGACATCGGGTACGTGTCGCCGGAGGAGGTCCACTTCATGGACGTCTCCCCGAAGCAGATCGTGTCGGTCGGCACCGCCCTCATCCCCTTCCTCGAGCACGACGACGCCAACCGCGCCCTCATGGGGGCGAACATGCAGAAGCAGGCCGTCCCGCTGGTGCGGGCCGAGGCGCCCTACATCGGCACCGGCGTCGAGGTCCGCGCCGCCCGCGACGCCGCCGACATGATCCTCGCCGAGGACGACGGCACCGTGCTGGAGGTCTCGGGTGAGACCATCTCGGTCGACTACGCCAAGCGGGGTCGCCGGGTCCACCGCCTCCAGAAGTTCCGCCGGTCGAACCAGGACACGTGCATCAACCAGCTCCCGCGCGTGCGCGAGGGGCAGCGGGTGAAGCGCGGCGACATCCTGGCCGACGGGCCGTCCACCGACATGGGCGAGCTGGCGCTGGGCAAGAACCTGCTCGTCGCCCTCATGCCCTGGGAGGGCTACAACTTCGAGGACGCCAACATCCTCTCGGAGCGGCTCGTGAAGGACGACGTCCTGACGTCGATCCACATCCACGAGCACGAGGTCGACGCCCGTGACACGAAGCTCGGCCCCGAGGAGATCACCCGCGACATCCCGAACCTGTCGGAGGACATCCTCCGCGACCTCGACGAGCGCGGCATCATCCGCATCGGCGCCGAGGTCGGCCCGGGCGACGTGCTGGTCGGCAAAGTCACGCCGAAGGGTGAGACCGAGCTCACCCCGGAGGAGCGGCTCCTGCGCGCCATCTTCGGCGAGAAGGCCCGCGAAGTCCGCGACACGAGTCTCAAGGTGCCCCACGGCGAGCAGGGCAAGGTCATCGACGTCAAGGTGTTCAGCCGCGACGAGCACCACGAGCTTCCGCCCGGCGTCAACCAGCTGGTGCGGGTCTACGTGGCCCAGAAGCGCAAGATCAGCGTCGGCGACAAGCTGGCCGGCCGCCACGGCAACAAGGGCGTCATCTCCAAGATCCTCCCGATCGAGGACATGCCGTTCCTGGCCGATGGCACGGCGGTCGACATCATCCTCAACCCCCTCGGCGTGCCGAGCCGGATGAACGTCGGCCAGGTGCTCGAGGCCCATCTCGGGTACTGCGCCCGCTGGGGCTGGGACGTCGAGGGCGCCGTGGGCGACGACCCGGTCCGGGGCACGGAGAGCAAGACGCGGCCCACCACGCCGCCGTCCACCTTCATTGCCACGCCGGTGTTCGACGGCGCCCACTGGGACGAGGCCGAGGATGCCGGCCGGCATCCCACCATCCAGCAGCTCCTCGAGCACCTGCGGCCCGAGAGCACCGATGGCGAGCGCCTCATCGACGCCAACGGCAAGACGCAGCTGTTCAACGGCCGCACCGGCGAGCCCTACGACCAGCCCGTCACCGTCGGGTACATGTACATCCTGAAGCTGGCCCACCTGGTCGACGACAAGATCCACGCCCGGTCCACTGGTCCGTACTCGATGATCACCCAGCAGCCGCTGGGTGGGAAGGCGCAGTTCGGCGGCCAGCGCTTCGGCGAGATGGAGGTGTGGGCCCTGGAGGCGTACGGCGCCGCCTACTGCCTGCAGGAGCTGCTCACCATCAAGTCCGACGACGTGCTCGGTCGCGTGAAGGTCTACGAGGCCATCGTCAAGGGCGAGAACATCCCCGA
>DASXAI010000709.1:0-2059 GCA_036406775.1 Acidimicrobiales bacterium | reverse complement strand
GTCCGCTGGACGCAGACCGCGATCTTCGTGGTGCTCGCCCTCCTCCTCCGCTACACCCCCCTCGGCCGGGCCATCAAGGCCACCCGGGCCAACCCCGAGCTGGCCCGCACCATCGGCATCGACTCGGGCCAGATCTATCTCATCTGCTTCTTCATCGGGACGTTGCTGTGCGGCCTGGCCGCCTTCTGGTACGGGCTCCAGTTCACGATCGATCCCGCCATGGGCCTGAAGCCCGTGATCTTCGCCTTCGTCGTGGCCTTCCTCGCCGGCACGGCCAGTTCGCCCATCCGTGTGTTCTTCACCGGCGTCGCCGTCAGCCTGCTCGAGCAGTACTCGTCGATCTGGCTCTCGGTCCGCTGGACGCAGACCGCGATCTTCGTGGTGCTCGTCATCTACCTGTCCTGGCAGTCGTTGCGCAGCACCGATCCGGTGGCGTGGGTCCGCGCCAAGCTGGCGCGGATCTGAGGAGGCGGCATGGAGATCTGGCTCAACTACCTCGATCAGATCCTGATCTTCGCCGCCTTCGCGATCTCGTTGAACCTCCTGCTCGGCTACGCCGGCCAGGTGTCGGTGGCCCACGCCGCCTTCGGCGCCATTGGCGGCTACACGATGGGCTACCTCGTCAGCGTCCAGGGCTGGAACTTCCTGCCCACGGCGTTGGTCGGCATGGTGCTGGCCTTCATCGTGGGCTCCATCGTGGCCCTGCCGGCGTTGAAGCTCTCGGTCGAGTACCTGATCCTGCTCACGCTGGCCATCTCGTTCGTCATCATCGGCGTCTTCACAACCTTCCCCGAGCTGGGCGGCACGTACGGTCTCATCAACCTGCCCAAGGCCGAGATCTTCGGCTGGACGATGCAGAACCCGCGCGACTGGGTGATCCCGACGTTCGTCCTCATGGCGGTCACCTATGTCGTGTGCCGCCGTCTCGGCGAGTCGGCGTTCGGCCGGGTGCTCAAGGGCATCCGCGAGGACCCACAGGCCACGCAGGCCCTCGGCAAGAACGTGTTCGCCTACAAGGTGGCGGTGTTCGGCATCACCGCCGGACTGGCCGGGCTGGCCGGCGCCTTCTACTCCGGCTGGCTGCAGCTGGCCACGCCCAGCGTCTACGGGTTCTCGTTCGCCCTCACGCTGTTCGCCATCGTGATCTTCGGTGGCATGGCCAACCTGACGGGGTCCATCGTGGGCGCCGCCGCCGTCACCCTGCTCGAGCCCCTTCTGCGGCGGTGGATCCGGATCGACCCGGCCGAGGCCGGTCTCTGGCAGCTGGTCATTTACGGCGTCGCCCTCGTGCTGCTCATGCTGCTGCGACCCCAGGGTGTCTTTCCTGAGGGCTTCTCCCTGATCCGGCGCATCCGGTACGGGAAGCCCGACCCCGGCCGGCTCGAGATGGGCGAGATGTGGGAGCCGAAGCCGAGCGTGCAGGTGCACCAGCCCGGCTCGATCGACATCGACGAGGCCGAACGGGCGCGCGAGCGGGTCAGGGAGTCGGTGTGGCAACACGCGCCCGTCGTGCTCGAGGCCCGTGGCATCTCGAAGCGTTTCGGCGGCATCGTCGCCGCCGAGGGCCTCGACTTCGACCTCCGCCGCGGCACGATCACTGCCCTGGTGGGCCCGAACGGCGCCGGCAAGACCACAGTGTTCAATCTGTTGACGGGCTTCATTCGCCCCGACCGGGGCAGTGTGCGGCTGAACGGCGTCGAGCTGATGGGCCTGTCGCCCGACAAGGTGGCCCGCCTCGGCCTCGTCCGGTCGTTCCAGGACGTCCGGCTCTTCAACCGCATCTCGTGCCTCCAGAACGTGATGCTCGCCGTTCAGCACCAGCCGGGCGAGAACCTGGCCAAGCTCACCCTCGGCGGGACGGCGGCCGGCCGGGGCGAGCGCGTGACCCGCGACAAGGCCATGGAGTGGCTCGCCTTCGTCGGCATGTCCGACTTCGCCAACGTGCCGGCCGGCGCCCTCAGCTACGGCCAGACGAAACTGGTGTCGCTGGCTCGTGCCCTCGCCACCGAAGCCGAGGTACTCCTGCTCGACGAGCCGGCGTCGGGCATCGACACCAAGT
>DASXAI010000708.1:0-18039 GCA_036406775.1 Acidimicrobiales bacterium | reverse complement strand
CCCACAACCCGTACCGCTGGCACCTCGAAGTGACGCCCGGCCTGGCCACGGGCGGCAACTTCCTGTTCGGTGGGTGCGGGCTGGGCGCCGCCATCGCGGCCATGGAGGCGACGACCGAGCGGCCGTGCGTGTGGGCTACGGCGCAGTACCTGTCGTTCGCCCGGACCGGCGAAGTGATGGACATCGACGTCACCGTGGCCGTCGCCGGCCACCAGATCAGCCAGGTGCGAGCCGTCGGCCACGTCGGCAACCGCGAGATCCTCACCGTGAACGCCGCCCTCGGGGTGCGGCCGATGGAGGCCGCCGGCCAGTGGGAGCGCTCGCCCCTCATCGAGGACGTGCCGCCGCCCGAGCAGTGTCCGCCGCGGCCCTCGAGCCGGCCGTCGGACGGCACCGTGAACGAGCGCGTCGACGTCCGCCTGGCGCGAGGCCGCCTCCCGGACGAGATGGACGGCCGGCCCGGTGACGGCCGCACGCTGGCCTGGGCCCGGATCCCCGAGGTCATCGAGGGCGTCGACGCCACCACCCTCGCCATCCTCGGCGACTTCGTGCCGAGCGGCCTGGGCCAGGCCCTCGGAATCCCGGGCGGCGGCACGTCGCTCGACAACACCTTGCGCGTGGCCCGGTTGGTGCCGACCGACTGGGTGCTCCTCGATATTCGCATCCACGCCGTGAACCGAGGCTTCGGCCACGGCCTCGTCCATCTGTTCGCCACCGACGGGACCCTCCTGGCCACCGGCAGCCAGAGCTGTGTCGTGCGGTTCTGGCCCGACCCGAACAAAGGAAGGCGCTCGCGATGACGCTCCCGATCCGTCCCGGCATGACCATCCCGCTGCCGGGCCACCTCCACGCCCAGCGCGACCAACTGCAGGAGTTGGCCGACCTCGGCTACACCGACGTCTGGTCGGCGGAGTCGGACGGCGCCGATGCCTTCACGCCCCTCGCCTTGGCGGCGGCGTGGGAGCCGCGGCTGCGGCTCGGAACCGCCATCGTGCCCGCCTTCACCCGCGCGCCGGCGTGCCTGGCCCAATCGGTGGCGGCCCTCGCTGATGCCGCCCCAGGACGGTTCGCGTTCGGCGTCGGCTCGTCGTCGAACGTCATCGTCGAACGCTGGAACGGCGTGCCGTTCGTGGAGCCCTACAAGCGCGTGCGCGACGTGGTGCGGTTCCTGAAGGACGCCTTCTCCGGCGAGAAGGTGGCGACCAAGTACGACACGTTCGAGGTCCAGGGCTATCGCCTCGGGGTGCGGCCCGAAGTGGTGCCCCCGATCCTGGTCGCGGCCCTGCGCCCGGGCATGTTGCGGCTCGCCGGCCGCGAAGCCGACGGTGCCATCATCAACTGGTTGTCACCCGACGACGTCACCCAGGTCGTGCCGGTGGTGCGCGAGGCGGCGGGCGGCGCCGATCGCGAGATCGTGTGCCGCATCTTCGTGTGCCCGTCGGAGGACGTCGAGACCGTCCGCCAGGCCGGCAAGTTCGCCATCGCGGCCTACCTGAACGTGCCCGTCTACGCGGCGTTCCACGAGTGGCTGGGCCGCGGCGACGTGCTCCGCCCTATGTGGGACGCGTGGCGCGCGGGCGACCGCAAGGCCGCCGTCGCCGCCATCCCGGACGCGCTGGTGGACGAGCTCATCGTGCACGGCTCGGCCGAGACGTGCCGCAAGACGATCGACCGCTATTTCGCCAACGGCGTGACGACGACGTCACTCGCCATCATGCCGCTCGCGCCGCTCGACCAGGCCCAGGCGGTGCGCGACCTGTCGCCCTCGGCCGCGTAGGCCCGGACCGTCAGGGCGCCGGCCCGCGCTGGCGGCCGTTCACGCCGCCCGCCCCGGACGACGGGCCTCGGCCGCTTCGGCCTCACGCGCCAGGCGTTGGCGCCGGCTCTCGGCGAGGATGGCGCGGGCCTGCGCCACACCGGCGAGGCCGACGCGGCGGGTGCGCTCGTCGAGCTGGAGCTGGGCGGGGACGCCGGCCGGCTCGATCAAGGTGAGTTGCTGGTTGGGCTGCGAGGTGGTCATGGGAACAGTGTGCGCCGGGGGTGTGACAGAATTGATCGCCGACCCGTTTGTGCAGGTCCGGGACGTGCGGGCCGCCGGCCCGTACACTTTGGGGCGGACCTGGGAGTGCGATGGGGGAGCGCCGTCGGGGGAGACGATGGTTGGCGAGGCTCGGCCACCTCGGCGCGGCCGGCGTGCTCGCCGTCGTCATGGTGGCGCTGGGCGCCTCGGCGGCCGGTGCCCAGACCACAACGACGCCCGAGCAGTGCGCGGCGTTCGTCGCCGCCAAGCAGATCACTGGCGAGGCCGTTCGAGACTGCCTCCAGCTCGCCGTCATCGATGCCAGCGACCTCACCGTCACCGGAACGGTGGACCTGCGGCCACTCGGCACGGTGGACCACCCGATCCGTTGTCAGCGGTGCCATCTCGAGGGTGACCTTCGGATCGCCGACGTCACCTTCGCCCGCGCCATCGACTTCGACGGCGTGCTCATCGACGGCAACATCGACGCCCGGGGCGCCACGTTCCAAGCGCCGCTGCTCGCCCGGGCTGAGCCGTCGACACCGAGCGGGGTCACCGGCAGCGCCGATTTCTCGCTGGCCACGTTCGCCGACGCTGTCACCTTCGACGATCTGTCGTTCGGACAGTCGGCCAATTTCGACGGCGCGCGCTTCGAGTCGTCAGTGTCGTTCCAGGGCGCACAGTTCGGTGCCGACGCGCAGTTCGAGCGGGTCGCCGTCGAGGGGTTCTTCGTGATGTCCGGACCGGGCGCCGTGCAGCACGAGACGTCGCTGCGGGACGGGGTGTTCCACGGCACCGTCGACCTCGAGAACCGCCAGTTCCTCGGCGGCCTGAACGGCACGGGCGGCGACTTCACCGGTCGGACCAACCTCTCACTCGCCACCTTCGGTTCCAGCGGCGGACCGGATGGTCTGCGGCTGGATGGCGCCTCGTTTGCGGATCTGGATGCGTCGGGAGCGACCTTCGTCAGTCACGCCTCCGTGCGATTGGTCCACGCCACCGCGCTCAACCTGAACCAGGCCTCGGCCCTGGCGGGCCTGGACCTGCAGGGCACGCAGATCGACGGGCCCGCCTCGTTCGACGGCGCCGAGTTGCAGGGTGCGCTCGATCTCCAGAAGTTCGCCGCGTCCCAGATCGTGCTCGACATCGGCGCCCTCGGGAACGTCGCGAGCGGGCCGGCCCGGCGCTCCATCCTCTCCAAGATCGAGCGCACCGCCCGGGACGCCGGTGACATCCAGCTGGCCAACGACGCCCGCTTCCGCCTGCTCCAGGTGGACGGGAGCAACAGCGCGTTCCCGAAGCGAGAGGTCGACTGGGTCTTCTACGAACAGCTCGGGGGGTACCTGGTGCGCCCGCTGCGGCCGCTGCGGGCCCTGTTCGTGCTCATCCTCATCGGCACCGCGGCCCGCTACGTGGTCGACTGGCACCGCGAACGCACCGGCCAGCTGGCCGTGGTCGGCCACGACGTGGGCGTCATGGCCCGGCGCGTGCGGGTGGGCCACGAGATCACCGGCTTCCTGGGGCGCTTCTCGCGCGCCGTCATCGCCAGCCTCCGGCCGAAGCCGAACATCACCTCACCAGTGGGGGAGACGACCGTGGAACCGTACGTGATCGCCGGGTTGCGGCTCTTCGAATACGTGGCGTCGAAGCTGCTGATCGTCGTCTTCTTCCTGTGTCTCGGGAACTACAACGCCACCCTCCGCGACGTGCTGGGATCGGTGAAGCTGTGAGGCGCGTCGCCGCCCTTCTCGTCGTCTCGGTCCTCCTGGCCGCGGCGTGCAGCTCCGGTGGGGGTGCCGGGGTGACGGCGGGCACCACCGCCCCGCCCGATACGGCCAACGGCAACGCCACCAACAACACGAACGGGAACAACGCCAACAACAACAACACGGGCAACAACGCCAACACCGGCACGGCCAAGAAGCAGGGCATCGGCCAGGTCATCGACATCATCCCGGTTGGCGGCACGGTGGGCGGGGCGGCGGCCTTCGCCGGCCAGGCGGTGGCGGCCCAGGATCTCATTGCCTCTGATCCGAACGGCAAGATCCGCTTCGACCTCGGCGCCAAGCTGCCCTTCTGCCAGGTCGAGACCGACAGCGAGGTGCAGGCCGCCCCGGGCGGCGCGGCACTCGTCGCCGTCAACAAGGGGACGGTGCTGTGCCGCACCTCGAGCGCCGGGCAGCTGAAGACGTTCAGCGCCGGCGGCAGCGTGCTCCAGGCCGTCGACCCTGTCTTCCTGCTGACGTGGGACGGCTCGCAGGTCAGCCTGCGGGTGGCCCAGGGATACGTCGGCGTGCGGGGCCCGCAGGGAACGGTGCCCGTCGGTGCCAACCGCCAGACGTCGTACTCGCCCGACGACCAGCCCGGCGTCGGGCCGTGGGATCCGAGCGAGCTCGGCGGCGGCGAGCTCGGCGCCACGCTGCAGGCCCAGGTGGGCCAAGCCCAGCAACAGGCCCGACCGCCCGGGTACCCGGCGGTCGGCACCAACGGCTCGCCCGCCCTGGCCGAGGCGGTGAAGCGCGGTCAGCTCCGGGTGCTCGTCACCGCCGACGGCGACGAGCGCGCCCTCGCCCTCGCCAACGGGCTCCTGCGCGAGTTCCTCCGGCACGGCCCCAAGGTGCAGCTCTCGGTCACCGAAGCATCCGAGGACGAGGCCGCCACCGCGCTCAACTCTGGTGACGCCGACCTCGTCGTGAGCTCGTCGCTCCGGAGCCGCTCGAGCCGGGCCTTGTACTCGCTCGACGGCTCGACCTGGTCCGCGACGCAGGGGGCCGACGGCGGCAACCTGCTCGACAGCCTCGCCGCCTTCCTTTCGGCCGGGCTGCAAGCCCGGTGCAGCGGCAACCGCAATGCCCAGACGGCCACCCCCGGCCAGAGCTGCTACGAGTCGACCTACCGCAGCGCCGCCGGTCTCGGCAACGGCGAGTACGTGCCACTCGACGGGCTGGCGCCCTACCTCGGACTCGGCTGACCCCCCGTTCGATGTGACGGAAATCGACAACTGTTGTCGAAAACCGTCACCTCGGCGGGGAGGGGAGCGGCAGGCGTCAGCGGGCGACGAAGTACTTCGCCTGCGGGTGATGGCAGATGATGGCCGAAGTCGTCTGCTCGGGCTGGTACTGCCAGCCCGTCTCCTCGCTGACGGCGATGCCGAGCCGGTGCGCACCGAGCAGGCGCGCCACGGTGGCGTTGTCCTCGAGGTCGGGGCACGCCGGGTAGCCCCACGAGTAGCGACCGCCGCGGTACTGCTGCCGGAACAGACCCCCAACGGTGGGACCGTCCTCGTCGACGAAGCCCCAGTCCGACCGGATGCGCCGGTGCCAGTACTCGGCGAGGGCTTCGGCCATCTCGACGCCGAGGCCGTGGAGCAGGAGATAGTCCTGATAGCGGTTCTCGGCGAACAACTCGGCTGTCGCCGCTGACACCGCACCACCCATGGTGACGATGTGGAAGGCGGCGTAGTCGGGCTCACCGGCGCCGCCGTCCCAGGGCCGATGGAAGTCGGCGATGCACAGCCACGGCTCGACCCGCTGGCGCGGGAAGCGGAACCGCGTCAACTTCTCGGTGCGCGACTCGTCGGTCCACACGATCAGGTCGTCGCCGTCGGCGTTCACGCACCAGTAGCCGTAGACGACCTGCGGCACCAGCACCCCCGACGCCTTGGCCTCGGCCAGGAGGGCCCGCAGCTGGGGCCGGAGCCGAGCCTTGAAGGCCTCGTCGTCCTCGCCGGCCTCGGGCCGGTACTGCCACTGGTTGCGGAACAGCGCGGTCTCGTTGACGTACTCAGCGATCTCGTCGAGCGAGATGCCCTTCACGATGCGCGAGCCGATGAAGGGCGGCACGAACACCCGGTTCTCGGTCTCCACGGCGGGTGACCGGCTCGGGATCGCGGCCGCATCGGCCTCGGCCGCCCGCTGCGACGCCCGCTTCGGCAGCACTCGGCCCGACGGCACGCGCCCGAACTCGGGATCGTCGACGCCACCGCGCTTCAGCGTCATGAGCCGGTCCATGGTGTGCAGACCCTCGAACGCGTCACGCCCGTAGAAGACCCGTCCCTTGTAGACCTCGCGCAGGTCCTTCTCGACATAGGTCCGAGTGAGGGCGGCGCCACCCAGCAGCACGGGGATCGACGACAACCCGAGGTCGTTCAACTCCTCGAGGTTGTCGCGCATGATCAGCGTGCTCTTGACGAGGAGGCCGCTCATGCCGATGGCGTCGGCGTCGACCTCCTTCGCCTTGGCGATCAGGTCGCCGATCGGAACCTTGATGCCGAGGTTGAAGACCTCGTAGCCGTTGTTCGTGAGGATGATGTCGACGAGGTTCTTGCCGATGTCGTGCACGTCGCCCTTCACGGTGGCCAGCACGAGCCGGCCCTTCGACGTCTGCCCCTCCACCCGCTCCATGAGCGGCTCGAGATGGGCCACAGCGGTCTTCATCGTCTCGGCCGACTGGAGCACGAACGGCAGCTGCATCTGGCCCGAGCCGAACAGGTCACCCACCACGCGCATGCCGTCGAGGAGCACATCGTTCACGAGGTCGAGCGGCTTCCAGCCACCCTCGAGGGCGACGTCGAGATCGCCCACGAGCCCGTCGCGGTCGCCGTCGACGATGCGCGCCTTGAGCCGTTCCTCGACCGGCCAACCGCTGCGGTCCGCCTTCTCGGCCACGGTGTGCTGGACGTCGGCGAACACCTCGAGGAGCCGCGCCAGCGGGTCGTAGCCGGGCCGGCGGCGGTCGTGCACGAGGTCGAGGGCGACGTCGCGCTGGTCCTCCGGGATCTTGTTGAGCGGCATGATGCGAGCGGCGTGCACGATGGCGGCGTCGAGCCCGGCGTCGACGCACTCGTGCAGGAACACCGAGTTCAGGACGTGGCGCGCCGCGGGTGAGAGTCCGAACGACACATTCGACACGCCGAGCACCGTGAACGCACCCGGGATCTCGGCCTTGATGCGACGGATGGCCTCGATCGTGTGCAGCGCGTCGCGGCGCAGGTCGTCGTCGCCGGTGGAGAGCGGGAAGGTGAGGGCGTCGAAGATGAGGTCGGACGCCGACAGCCCGTACCGCTCGGACGCGATCTGGTGGAGCCGGTGCGCCACCTCCAGCTTCCACTCGACGTCGCGCGCCTGGCCCCGCTCGTCGATCAGCAGGCAGATGACGGCGGCGCCGTAGTCGCGGGCCAACGAGAACACACGGTCCATCCGGCTGCCCGGCAGCTCGCCGTCCTCGAGGTTGGCCGAGTTGAGGATGGCCCGGCCGCCGATGTGCCGGAGGGCCGCCTCCATCACCTGCGGCTCGGTGGAGTCGATCACCAACGGCACGCTGGCCTGGGTGGCGAAGCGGCCGGCGATCTCGTCCATGTCGACGGCGCCGTCGCGGCCGACGTAGTCGACACACACGTCGAGGACGTGGGCGCCCTCCCGGATCTGGTCGCCGGCCATGCGGACGCACGTGTCCCAGTCGGCGGCGAGCATCGACTCGCGGAACGCCTTCGACCCGTTGGCGTTGGTGCGCTCGCCGATGATGAGGAACGAGTTGTCCTGCACGATCGGCACGGACGAGTAGAGCGACGCCACTGCCGGCTCGAAGTTCGCGGAGCGGTGAGCCGGCTCGAGGTCGCGGCACCGGTCGATCACAGCCGCAATGTGCTCCGGAGTGGTACCGCAGCACCCGCCGACGATGCGCACGCCGTGCTCGCGGATGAACCGGGCGTGGTGCTCGGCCAGATCGGCCGGCGTGAGGTCGTAGTGCGTACGACCGTCGACGACCGACGGCAACCCGGCGTTGGGGAGGACCGAAATCGGCACCGGACTGTTCTCGGCCAGATACCGGATGTGCTCGGTCATCTCACGCGGACCGGTGGCGCAGTTGAGCCCGAGCACGTCGGGCCGCATGGCCATGAGTGACGTGACGGCAGCGCCGATCTCGGAGCCCACGAGCATCCGGCCCGTCGTCTCGATGGTGACCTGGGCCTGCAGCGGCACGGCGCGGCCGGCGGCGGCCATGGCCCGCTTGCAGCCGGCCAGGGCGGCTTTGGCCTGCAGGAGGTCGTAGGACGTCTCCACCAGGAGCAGGTCGACGCCGCCGTCGAGCAGGCCCCGGGCTTGCTCCTCGTAGGCGTCGCGCAGTTCGGCGAAGGCGATGTGGCCGAGTGACGGCAGCTTCGTGCCCGGCCCCATCGAGCCGGCCACGAACCGGTGGTGGCCCCCGGTCGAGTGATCAGCGGCGACGCCGCGGGCGATCTCGGCGGCCCGCCGGTTCAGCTCGTACGCCTTGGAGGCGATCTCGTACTCGTTCAGGACAGTGGCGAAGGCGCCGAACGTGGCCGTCTCGACCACGTCGACGCCGACGCCGAAGAACGCGTCGTGCATGCCCGCGATGACCTCGGGCCGGGTGAGCACCAGGTGCTCGTTGCAGCCCTCCAGCTCGGGCCCGCCGAAGTCGTCGGCCCCCAGGTCGAGGGCCTGGATGTACGTGCCGAAGGCGCCGTCGAAGAAGACGACCCGTTCGGCGACGACATCAAGGAACGACGGGGAGCTCGGCATGGAGGGTTCAGCTTACGAGCCGCCCCCCTTGCGTCGGAAGGGATTGCGGAGGCGTCGAGGCCGTTCGGACCGCTCTCCCGCCGGACGGAGTTCCTGCGCCAGCGCCTTGACCGCCCCGAGCAGGGGCACGGCGATCAACGCACCCGGCACGCCGGCCGCGGAGGCGCCCACCAACGCCGCCATCATCGTCGTCGGCGGCGACAGATCGACGGCCTCGCCCACGATCGTCGGCTGGATGACGTGGTTCTCGAGCTGTTGGTAGACGAGGAACTCGGCGAGGGCGATGGCCGCCGCCGTGGGGCTGTGGGCGAAGGCCACCAGGACGAAGAACGAGCCGCCGAGGAAGCCGCCGATCTGGGGGATCAGGTTGGTCATCGTGGTCCAGATGGCGGCCAGCGGGGCCAGCGACACGCCGAGGATCAGGCCGACGATCAGCACGTTGCACCCGGCGAGGACAGCGACGAGCAGTGAGCCGGCGAAGTAGCGGCCCACGGTGCGGTAGAGGATGCCGGCGGCGCGGTCGAACCGGGCGCGGTGGTCGTGCGGAACGAGGCGCCGGGCGCCGCGCAGGACGCGCCGGCCGTCGAGGAGGAGCACCACGGTGACGAGCAAGGTCATCAACGCCGCGAGGGCACCACCCAGCACCGCCTCGATGGCCGTCACGATGGGCTCCTGGTTCTGGCCCAGGCGTTGCGGCAGGTTCTGGATGAAGTCCTCGAGCTTGGCCGGGACGTCGTTGTCGCGCAGGATCCCGCCGATGAGCGGGATGTCGCCGAGCCGCTGGGCGACCTGCGGCAGGTCGGAGGTGACCTTCTGCGCCTCCCGGATGGCGGGCGGCCCGAGGAGCACCACGGCCGCGCTCACGACGGCGACGAGACCGACGAGCACGGTGCCGACGGCGAGCCCGCGCCGGAGCCGCAGTCGGTGCTCGACCACGACGACGAGCGGGTTGAGGGCCATGGCCAGCAGGGAGCCGATCAGGATCCACGTCAGGGTCTGGCGCGCCGCGGCCACGAGGGTGAAGAGGGCGAACAGGCCGAGGACGGCGGCGACGGCGACGACCGAGGTTCGCCAGTCGAGTTCGACGACGAGGGGCGCATCCGGCGGTGTCGCCTCGTCGGCCACGGTTCGACGGTAGGAGGCGCACGCTCGCCGGCCGCGGATCCCCGGCGCCGAAGACGCGCTGTCGTAGGTTGCAGCCGGTGGTGAGGAGGCTGCGGATCACGCCGGCGTCCGTGATCCTCTTCGTCATCATCCTCGGCGTCGGCCTCATCGCCCGCAACGTGCTGGGGCGGTCGACCCGGGTGCTCGGCTGGCTCGTTGCGGCGGCCATCGTGGCGGCCCTCCTCTACCCGTTCGTCTCCGCACTGTCGCGATGGATGCCCCGCGCCGTCGCACTGCTCGTCGTCGTCGTGGTGGCGTTGGTGTCGGTCGGCGGTCTGGCCTACGCGACCGTCGACGACGTGAGCCGAGAGGGCACGAAGCTGAGGGAGGCAGCACCGGCGGCGGCCCGCAGCATCGAACAGAGCGAGCGCTTCGGTGAGGCGGCGCGCGACTTCGGCCTCACCGAGCGCGTTACCGAGTTCGTCGACGCCTTGCCCGGCCGGATCACCGGGTCGGCGTCGAACCCGCTGTCGGCGGCCTCTCGGGGGATCGCCTATGTCGCCGGCGTCGTGCTCACCATCTTCCTCATGCTGTACGGCCCGCGCATGGTGGAGGGCGCGGCGGGCCAGATCGGCGACGAGACCCGTCGGGCCAACACCATGCGCGTCGTCACCAAGGGCTACCGGCGCTGGTGGCGGTATGTCGTACTGACGCTGGGTCGCGGTCTGGTGGCGGGTGCCTTCGCCTATCTCATCTGCCATCTCGCCGGACTGCCAGGCGCTTTTCTCCTGTCGCTGGCCGTGGGCGTCTTCGCGCTCGTCCCGTACGTCGGCGTGCTGGTGGGGTCACTGCCGATCGTGTTGCTCGCCGTGGGCCTCGACCCGTCGGCGCCCCGCGCCGTCGTGCTGTTCGCGGCGTTCCTCGCGTACCAGCTGGCCGAGGCCTTCCTGGTGCAGCCACGGCTCGACGCCCACAGCATCCGCGTCGGCCCGGCCGTCTCGTTCCTCGTCGCCATGGTCGCCTTCGAGCTCTACGGCATCGGTGGCGCGCTGTACGGCTTGGCGGTGACCGTGTTCGTGGTGGCGGTGCTCGACGAACTGGCGCCGACTGACGCCGACACCGTCGACCTGGCCGAGCTCGAGCGGCCGATCGAGCACTAGCGTCGCCACCGGCATGGCCAGGGACAAGGTGTACACGCGCACGGGCGACGACGGCACGACCGGGCTGCTCTACGGCGGCCGCGTCCGCAAGGACAGCGAGCTGCCCGCGGCCTACGGAGCCGTCGACGAGGCGCAAGCGTTCCTCGGCGTGGCGCGGGCGGAGGCCGGTGCCGGCAGCGAGCTCGACGAGTTGCTCGTCCGGCTGGAGCGCGAGCTCTACGTGCTCATGGCCGAGCTGGCCACCCAACCCGAGAACCGCCACAAGCTGACGCCCGGCGTATCGGCCGTCACCGACGACATGGTCGCCGCGCTCGAGCACCTCATCGACGACGTGTCGGCGCGCTTCGAGCCACCCACCGAGTTCGTCGTGCCGGGCGAGTCGCGGGTGGCGGCCCACCTCGACGTGGCCCGGACCGTGGTGCGCCGGGCCGAGCGTCACGCCTTGGCCGCCGCGCCCCCGCCCTCGCCGGTGGTGACGTACCTCAACCGGCTCTCGGACCTGTTGTGGACGCTCGCGCGGTGGCAGGAGGGCCATTCGCTTCCGTCGCACCAGTGACCGTCACGCGATGGCGCGGGCGATGAGGCGGGCCCGTTCGACGTCGTTGGCGTCGTCGAGGTGGAGTGTGACCCATTGGGCGTGGGCCTCCTGCACGCCGGTGGGGAGCCGGCCGAGCTGGCGCTGGCTGAGCGGCGGCAGCTTCCTGCGCACGGCCAGACCTCGGCTGTGCGGCTGGGCCAGGCCGAACTGCACGCAGCGTTGGAGCGTGCGGGCGAACGGGCTGTGGCGGCCGGACGTGGCGCTCAGGCCGAGGGCGCCGGCCGTCTCGGGCAGGTCGAGCTCGAAGCCGTCAGGGTTGACGTCGAAGGCCGCCGCCAGCCGGCGTAGCAACCACGTCGTGGACGGACCGAGGATCCCCAACCAGAAATGCTCGACGTAGGGTGACCGCGGGTCGTGGCCGACCGAGTCGACCACCGGGTCGGTCCAGGGGTAGACGATGAGCGAATCGAACGGGAGCGGCAGCGCCGGCGAGGACATGGACGCCTCCAGGAGCAATGAACAGGACCGTGTCGGGGAAGTGCGGCGATGGGTCGACGAGGCCCGTCGGATCGTGGTGCTCACGGGCGCCGGCATCTCGACCGATTCGGGCATCCCCGACTTCCGCGGGCCCAAAGGTGTGTGGACGAAGAACCCCGAAGCGGAAAAGGCGGCCACGATCCAGCACTATTTGGCCGATCCTGACGTGCGGCGCCGAGCCTGGCAGACGCGCATCACGTCACCGGCGTGGGCCGCCCGTCCCAACGCCGGTCACGACGCGCTCGTCGAGCTCGAGCGGCGCGGCAAGCTGCTCGCCATCGTCACGCAGAACATCGACGAGCTCCACCAGCGCGCCGGCAGTTCGGCCCACCTCGTGGTCGAGGTGCACGGCACGATGTTCCGCTCGGTGTGCTGGTCGTGCGGCGTGGAACAGCCGATGGTCGAGATCCTCGCCCGCGTCCGGGCCGGCGAGGAGGACCCGCCATGCGAGCAGTGCGGCGGCATCCTGAAGTCGGCGACGATCTCGTTCGGGCAGCAGCTCGTCCCGGAGGTGATCGAGCGGGCGATGGATGCGGCCGACCAGGCCGACCTCCTGCTGGCTGTAGGGTCGACGTTGCAGGTCTATCCGGCGGCCAGCGTCGTGCCGACGGCGAAGGCGGCGGGCGCCCGCGTCGTGATCGTCAACGCCGAGCCGACGCCGTTCGACCCGATCGCCGACGCGGTGTTGCGCGGCTCGATCAGCGAGGTGCTGCCGGCGATTACGTCAGGTAGGCCGTGATGTCGGCGATCACGGCGGTGCGCGAGTAGCTGTAGAAGCACACCTCGCCGTTGGCGCCGAGCTGCACGGTGACGAGGTTGGCGCGCGTCTGGCCGGCGGTGAAGTTGAGGTTCGACGCCAGCGGCACCGCCCCGCCGCACGGGTACACGGTGAGGTACCCGGCGCCCTGGGTCCCCGTGACCGTGACGTTGAGCACGACGGCTACCGCGTTTGCGGGCACGCCGGCCTTGCCGCCCACCGGGAGGTCGACGGCCTGCGTGTGGCCGAGAGCGCCCAGCCAGCCCCCCATGCCGGCGCGGGTGTCGAGGAGCCGGCCCGGCACCACCGTGGTGAGGGCGGCGCCGCTGCCACCGAAGGAGCCCGACAGGTCGACGATCACGTGGGACGGCGTCGACGAGAAGACGCAGATGCTCCGGTTGGCCCCGATGGGCACGATGGCCGAGTTCGGGACGGTGTCGCCGGCGTTGTAGTTCACGTTCGACACGAGCGGCACGGCTCCGCCGCAGGGGTAGGCGGCGAGATAGCCGGCGGCGCCGGGTTGGGTGGCGGTGAGGTTGATGGCCACGGCCACGGCGTCGCCACTGACGAAGCCGCCGACGGGCACGGCGAACGACTGGCCGGCGCCGCTCGCGCTCCGGCTGTCGAAGATGCGCTGGGGCGAGATCGAGGCGAAGCTGGCGCCGCCGCCGGTGCGGTACCAGCCGGCCAGATCGACGATCACGTGGGTCGTGGTGCTGGCGAAGATGCAGAGCTGGCCGCCGCCGAGGGCAGTGGTCACGAGGTTGGGCACGCTGGCGCCGGCGTCGAAGTTCACGTTGGAGGCGGTGGGTGGGGTGGCACCGCACGGGTACACGGTGAGGTAACCGGCCGCGCCGGCGCCCGTCGCCGTCACGTTGGCCACCACGCCGACGGCATCACCGGGCACTTGGCCCACGCCTGCCACCTTGAGGGGGATCGACGCGCCGCCGGGCACGGGCGCGCCGGAACGGGTGTCCAGGATGCGCTGCGGCTGCGCCGGCGTGAATCGCGAGCGGCCGGAGAGCGACTGCACGGTGGCGACCCCCGGTCCGCTGCCCGTCGGGATGGCGGTGTCGAGGCCGGTGTAGCCGCCGATGGGCGGGCCGTCCATGAAGTCGAGGGTGACCCAGATCCGGTCGCCCGCCGCCACCACGCCGATGCCGACGCGGTCGTAGGGACCGACGATGTTGGCGTAGTGGCCCGATGACTCCACGAACGCGCCCTGGAGCGCCTCGACGTCACCACCCACGCCGATGTTCTCGCCACCGTGGTGCCAGCCAGGGTCGATCGAGCTGAGCGCAGGCCCGAGATCGGGGCGATGGCACAGCGCCGTCCGGTTGCAGTCGGTCGGTGCCGCCGGATCGACCACCTTGCCGCCGTTCGAGGCGAAGACCGACTGCATGTGGCTGGACCACTGCCGGGCCACGCCGTCGAGGCCGCCGTCGCGCACCAGCGGGGGCAGTCCGGCGTTGGCCCGGGCCTGGTTGGTGAGGACCAGGAAGCGGGCCTCGGCCGTGCCCGGGTCGGGCAGGGCGTCGGCCCGCCCCGTGACGGCCAGGGCGCCCACGGCGGCGAGCGCGACAACGACGAGGAGAGCGCTGATCCGGCTGAACCCCTCCCGTCGAGCGCGAGTCTGGGTGGCTCGTGTCGAACGTGTTGCGATTTTCGGACACTAGCCGTCATGCGCGACGCGTGCTCGATCGCTGCGTGATTGTTCGTTCACGCTGCGCGGTCGCCAGCCACGCATCGTCAAGCTCGGCCTGGAAACCCGACCACCCCGGTAGGCTTTCGGCATGGCGAGTTTCCGTGACCTCCTGGCGCGTACGAAGGCCGAGATCCGCGAGGTCGACACGGCCACCGCCGAGGAGCAGATCGAGCGGCCCGACACGATCGTGCTCGACGTCCGCGAGCCCGACGAGTACGACCAGGGCGCGCTGCCGCGGGCCCTTCACATCCCCCGGGGCCATCTCGAGAGCCAGGTCGAGGGGCGCATCCCCAACCACGACGCGCCCGTCGTCATCTACTGCGCCGGTGGGGTGCGTTCCGCCTTCGCCGCCCGCACGCTGCAGGACCTCGGCTACACCGACGTGGTCTCGATGGCCGGCGGTTTCGGCCGCTGGAAGGACGAGGGCCGGCCCTGGCAGGTGCCCGTCACCCTCACGCCCGACCAGCGCAACCGCTACCAGCGTCATCTCCTGCTGCCCGAGGTGGGCGTGGAGGGGCAGGTCAAGCTGCTCGAGAGCAAGGTGCTCCTTCTCGGCGCCGGCGGGCTCGGGTCGCCGGCCGCGCTGTACCTGGCGGCGGCCGGGGTGGGCACGCTCGGCATCGTCGACATGGACGAGGTCGACGCGTCCAACCTGCAGCGCCAGATCCTCCACAACCTCGACCGCATCGGCGAGCGCAAGGTCGACTCGGCCAAGAAGACCCTCACGGCCCTGAATCCCGACATCAACGTGGTGGCGCACGACGTCCGGCTGTCGGCCGAGAACGTGATGGACCTGGTGGGGGCGTACGACGTCGTCATCGACGGCGCCGACAACTTCCCGGTCCGCTACTTGCTGAACGACGCCTCGGTGAAGCTCGGTGTCCCGGTCGTGCACGGCTCGATCTTCCGGTTCGAGGGCATGGTCACCGTCTTCGATCCCAAGCGGGGCCCGAACTACCGCGACATGGTGTTCGAGCCACCGCCGGCGGAGCTGGCGCCCAGTTGCGCCGAGGCCGGTGTCCTCGGCGTGTTGCCCGGCATCATCGGCAGCCTCCAGGCGCTCGAGGCCATCAAGCTCCTGCTCGACCTCGGTGATCCGCTCATCGGGCGGATCCTCAGCTTCGACGCCCTGGAGATGACGTTCCGGGAGTACAAGCTCCGCGTCGACCCGTCGAACCCGGTCAACTGGGAGCACCGCGACGACATCGTCATCGCCGAGTACGAGGGACTCTGCGCGCCGCACCTGTCTTCTTGACGGCGCCGTCGTCCGCTTTGCTTCCGTCGGCGCCTGCTCGCTCCGCTCGGACAATCGGTGCTCCCGCGGCCCGGCGGCGCACGGCGAAGCCGGACGCCGCCGATTGAGCCGAAGTACCTAGTTACAGGCCACCACGAGCGTTCGTATGGTCGCGGGTAGCGACGGCGCCGAGCGCGGGAGGTTGAGCCATGGCCATCGTCGACGAGTACGAGATCAGCTCCCCGCCGCTCGAGCTGGAGCCGGCCGCTTGCTGCATCTGCGGCTCGACCGACGGTGAGTCGATCGGCGTCGGTGAGGATTTCGAGTACCACGTCAGCCCGGACACGTTCCTGGCCGTGCGTTGCCCCAACTGCACGCTCGTCTATCTCGACCCCCGCCCGACGCTGGGCGAGCTGGCGCGCATCTATCCCGACGACTACCACGCCTTCGAGTTCTCGGCCGAGCAGTACGGCATCGTCCACTCGGTGCGGAGCCGGCTGGAGGCCCGCCGGGTCCTGAAGGCGCTCGGCGACCTGCCGGCCGGGGCCCGGGTCATCGACATCGGGTGCGGTGACGGCTTCCATCTCGACCTGCTGCGCAAGTACGGGCCGGCCGACTGGCAGCTCGAAGGCATCGACATCGACAAACGGGCGGTGGCGGCCGGGTCGGCTCGCGACCTCACGATCCACCACGGCACCGTCGAGGGGCTCGACCTGCCGCCGGCGTCGTACGACGCCGCGCTGATGATCCAGACGGTGGAGCACGTCGCCCACCCGCCGAGCGTGCTGGCCGCGGCCCGGCGGCTGCTCAAGCCGGGCGGGCGGCTGATGATCGTCACCGACAACACCGGCTCGCTCGACTTCCGCATCGCCGGCCGGCGTTACTGGGGCGGCTATCACTTCCCGCGGCACTGGAACCTCTTCAACGAGCGCTCCATCCGGCTGCTGGCGGCCAAGGCCGGCTTCGACGTGGCGTCGTTCGAGACGATCGTGTCGCCCGTCAACTGGACGTACTCGGTGCGCAACGCCCTCGAGGACCTGCACGCCCCGAACTGGCTCGTCGAGCAGTTCAGCCTGTCGACGCCCGTCACCCTCGGTGTGTTCACCGCCTTCGACGCCGTCCACACCGCCTTCGGGCGCGGCGCGCTCCTGCGCGTGGTACTCCGCCGACCGCACTGAGGATGGGGGCGGGGTTGGCAGGGGCCCGTACGATGGCGTCATGGCTGAGCAGGAACGACGGACGGACTCCGGCATCGTCGTAGAGCCGCTGTACACGGCGGCGGCGCTCGACGGTTGGGATCCCGGCGCCCAGCTCGGCGCGCCGGGGAAGCCGCCGTACACGCGGGGCATCTACCCCTCGATGTACCGGGGCCGGCTGTGGACCATGCGCCAGTACGCCGGCTTCGGGTCGGCCGAGGTGACCAACGAGCGGTTCAAGTTCCTGCTCGCCGCCGGCCAGACCGGATTGTCGTGCGCCTTCGACCTGCCCACCCAGATGGGCTACGACTCCGACCACCCGCGGGCCGAGGGCGAGGTCGGCAAGGTCGGCGTGGCCATCGACTCGATCGAGGACATGCGGCTGCTCCTGCACGACCTGCCCCTCGACCAAGTGACGACGTCGATGACGATCAACTCGACGGCGGCCATCCTCCTGCTGCTGTACGAGCTCGTGGCCGAGGAGCAGGGCGTGCCGTCGACCGCCATCAACGGCACGATCCAGAACGATCTCCTGAAGGAGTACATCGCCCGCGGCACGTACGTGTACCCGCCGCGCTCGTCGATGCGGTTGATCACCGACATCTTCGCCTACTGCCGGGAGCGCATCCCGCGCTGGAACACCATCTCGATCTCGGGGTACCACATGCGCGAGGCGGGCTGCACGGCGGTCCAGGAGATCGCGTTCACGCTGTCGAACGCGGTCGCGTACGTCCGGGCGGCCCTGGATGCCGGCCTGGCGATCGACGACTTCGCGCCGCGGGTGTCGTTCTTCTTCGCGTGTCACATGAATTTCTTCGAGGAGGCGGCCAAGTTCCGCGCGGCGCGGCGGATGTGGAGCGGGATCATGCGGGACCGCTTCGGCGCGCAGGACCCCAAGAGCCTGATGCTGCGCTTCCACACGCAGACCGGGGGCGCGACCCTCACCGCCCAGCAGCCCGAGAACAACATCGTGCGGACGGCCATGGAGGCGCTTTCGGCGGTGCTGGGCGGAACGCAGTCGCTGCACACGAACTCGTTCGACGAGGCGCTGGCGCTGCCCTCCGAGAAGGCCGTCACCATCGCCCTTCGCACCCAGCAGATCATCGCGTCGGAGAGCGGCGTGACGGCGACGGTGGATCCGCTGGGCGGGTCGTACTTCGTCGAGGCGATGACGAACGAGATCGAGGAGCGCGCCCGTTGGCTGATGGACAAGGTGGAGGGCATGGGCGGCTCGGTCGCCGCGATC